>CASFSH010000001.1 GCA_949297205.1 uncultured Bacillota bacterium
GCTTTTTGTTCCGTTATACCTTTTATCTCGCTAAGACGTTCAGGATAGTTAAGAAGAATATTTAAAGAATCCTCACCGAATTTATCAACTATTTTTTTTGCCGTTGCTTCCCTTATCCCCTTTACTATTCCCGAAGAAAGATATTGCAGTATTGAATTTACATCCGAAGGCAGCACGGTTTTATATTGTTTTACAGAAAACTGCTCACCATATTCCGGATGTACTACCCACTGCCCGTCCATCTCTATATTTTCGCCCTCGCTGACATACGGCATATATCCCACTGCCGTAAATATTCCTTCTTCTTTACTCGTAATATCGCAAATAGTATATCCGTTCTCTTCGTTAAAAAATATGATTTCCGTTACGGTTCCGGTAACCGTAACGCTGCCGCTGTCATTGTTATTCATATTTCACTCCGTTATATAAAGCTTTTAATTTTATAAATATATTTATACATATATTAACACATTTTTATATTTCTGTAAAGTATCAAAATATCCTTTCACCAATAATACAATTCATTTTACCATGTGTACATTAAGATGATCATATGTCATCTCTATGCCGGATCTGTCAAACTCTTTTTTTATATTTTTAAGTATTATATAATATGTCTCCCAGTAATCTTCGGTATTAACCCATACCCTTAAGGTATAAGACACCGAGCTGCTTCCGTACCCCGTAACGCTTGAAAAAACAGGTGGGTCGGATAAAACCGCCTGTATATTTTCCGTACTTCTTTTAAGCGCCTTTTCAACTTCATTTATATCCGCATTATATGATGCTGAAACATTAATATCAATTCTTCTTTGTTTTTCCGCAGTATAATTAATTATTTTAGACTGGGATATATCTGAATTTGTTATATTTACAAGCTTATTGTCAAGAGTGGTTATTTTTGTATAAAAAAGTCCTATTTCTTTCACCGTTCCGCTTACCGACGATGTTTCTATATAATCTCCTTCAACAAAAGGTTTTGTTGTAATTATTGTAAAACATCCTGCTATATTGGACAATGAATTTTGGACTGAAAGAGAAATTGCAAGACCTGCAACGCCGAATACGGCAACCAGTGATGTAACAGGTATTCCCAGTATGTCTACAGTAATTATTACAGCAATAAAATAAAGCACTGTCTTTACAGTTACTTTCATAAAACCTGAAATTGTATTATTTACATTTACTTTATCAATAATCTTTCCGAATATTTTCATAATCACCTTTATTACAATTACACAGATTATGAACACGATTATGGCAGAAAACAGATTCCCTGTACTAAATGTCGCCAACTTTGTTTCGGTTAATTTATTTATTATTTCTTTTATGTTTAAATTATCTGTCATATCAATCATCCTTTTCCGAAACAGTTAAATTTAAAGGGATTGACCAAAAAGAACAAATATTAATTCTTTTCAGTCAATCCCTTTATTCGTTTCATTAAATAATAATAAATTAAATAAATTATTTATTGATTACTTCTTTTAAAGGCTTTCCTGCCTTAAATGCGGGAACCTTTGATGCAGCAATAGTAATTTCTTCACCTGTTCTGGGATTCTTACCCTTTCTTGCTTCTCTTGCTCTTACTTCAAATGTTCCAAATCCAACTAATTGAACTTTGTCACCTTCTGCTAAAGCGTTTGTAATTGAAGCAATTACAGCTGATACTGCTTTTTCTGCATCCTTCTTTGATAAAGAAGCCTGTTCAGCAACTGCAGCGATTAATTCTGTTTTGTTCATATTTTTTTCCTCCTGTTTATTTATTAGGTTCTGTCTGCAACCCTCTTAAAGTATTCTATACAAAAAAACGCTATTTGTCAAGGGTTTTACTATATTTTTTACCAACTTTTTTTAATTTTATCATAAAAATACACTTTTTTTATAAAAATTTGCTTTATTTACCCTTTTTGTTCACAAACAATTCATTTTTATCCCATATTAAGAGTACATAAAACAGGCTTATTTATTTTTGCACATTATACTTCCTTCATTCATATGCTATAACATAAAACTTTATAAAGGAGTAATTGGAATGAATGATTTTTAAAAAAAACACTGCGATAATGAAAATAACATTGGCTGCGTTGAAACCTGCCAAAAAAGAATTAAATGTCGGTATTCCCATCACAATAAAACCATTTGGTAATATCGGTAATGTTAAAACAACATGCCTCGAAGGTTCAATCATATGAAAAAATAATTTTCCCTGTCACGAAACCGCAGACGATAACTGTAAATATGTAATTATGCAAAAGCTATGTGTTGAAATTCCTGTTTCATTCGGAGTTAATGTCGAAACCGATAATCCCTTTATTGATTGCGAATGCTCTTATGAAGATTGTGACTCTGTTAATGATGATGAAAAGGAAATTATTACAGATTTTGACTGAATAAAATTAATTTTTAATATACTTTTGTTAACATAATTCTTTTTAATATCATATTATATTAAAGAATACTGTTTACAGTCTTCAAAAAAAAAAAAAAAAAAAAAAA
>CASFSH010000002.1 GCA_949297205.1 uncultured Bacillota bacterium
GAAATTAGACATAAAGTGTACCCCCAAAAAATTATTTTTGTAAGGGAATATATTTTTTCATGTCAGTGTCAAATCCGTTTATGCATATTCATTAGTTAATATGTATATTTTTTGTTCACCAATACTTATCTCGTACAGAGACTATCTTTTTATTTTAAAACCTCAACAGCTTTTTGAAGCTGTATATCCTCTTCATATGTCAAATCGGAAATTTGTTTATCGGTTTCCATTTCAACCACTATATCGGGTTCAATGCCGACTCCGTGAATACATACCCCGTTAGGCGAGTAATACTTTGCGGTTGTTACACTTACACCACTTCCGTCGCCAAGTGGAATTACCGATTGAACTATTCCTTTACCAAAAGTTTTCTCACCTACAATTATTGCCTTTTCATAATCCTTGAGAGCTCCTGTAAGTACTTCTGATGCCGAAGCACTGTTTGAATTTACCAAAACAGCCATAGGTATTCCTATCTCTTCCGCATCTGATGTATAATCACTTCTTGAACCTTTTTTATCTACCGTATAGGTTATAATTTCCTCCGGTAAAAGTTCATCTGCTATATTGTTTACAACAGTAAGATTTCCGCCCGGATTATTTCTTAAATCAATAATCAACTTCTTCATTCCACTGTTCTGAAGATTTTCAAGGCTTTCCATAAACTCATCATAAGTGTCCATAGCATCTTCATCTTCTTCATCAGCAGAATTAAATGCAGTTATTCTTATATATCCAATTTCATCGTCAATCATTTTCTCGCTTACAGAGTCATTCTTTACAATATCACGTATTATTTCAAAATCCATTCTCTGACCGTCACGCTCAACCGTAACTACAACCTTTGTGCCCTTCTTTTCTTCAAGTTCGTCACCGCGCATTACAGACACTGCATTATCCATGTCATCTCCGGTATATTCTACGCCGTCAACAGCAACAATATAATCTCCCGAAAGTATTCCGGCTTTGTCCGACGGTCCACCTTCTATTGCCGATACAACAACAAGCTTATTAACTTCTGCATCTACGGAAATAACTATACCTATTCCGTAAAAACTGTTTGACAAATTGGTTTTATACGACTCAAATTGTTGTTTTGAATAATAATTCGTGTAGTTATCATCCACTGCAAGGGTCAGTCCCGATGCAGCATAATCAGCCATTTTTTCTTTATCAAGGTCAAAAATACAATAATTATCAATTATATTTGCCAGCTTTGCTATTTTATTATTTATAATACCGTTATTCTGTACGTATAATATATCTTTTATCGTGCCGGTCAAAAGACTTGATACCAATGCGGTCAATATTATTATGGATATTGTTTTCTTTTTTCCCTCCACAATTATGCCTCCTTAAAATGCGGTAATTTTTAATTTATAATATTATTCTATGCAGTGAATATTGCAGCTAACACATTTATTTTAAATCAACATTTTACAGATAATTAAGCGGATTTTTCGGAGATCCGTTTACCATTACTTCAAAGTGAACATGATTTCCGGTTGAACTTCCGGTAGATCCGCATTTCGCAATAACATCACCCCGATTGACCTTTTGTCCTGACGATACAAGCAGCTTGCTGTTATGTGCATATAATGTTACATAGCCTCCGCCATGATTGATTGTTACATAATAACCGTAACTGCTGTTATATCCTGCGGTAACTACAGTTCCCGATTCTGCCGCCAGAACATTCGATCCAAAAGGTGCCGCTATATCTATTCCTCTGTGAAGTTTGTTTGTGCCAGTTATAGGATGGTTTCGATAACCGTAATATGATGTAATTCGTGTTGATGCAGCTGAAGGCCATCCAAACTGTCCGTTACCTGTGTATGCAGGCGTATCTGAAGAAGAACTATTTGACTCCTGTGCGGCAAGTGCTTTCTGAAGTTCTGCCTGTAAAGCTTCATAATCTTTTTCTTTTTGCTCTTCATCCTGTTTCAATGCATTAATATCGTTGTTAAGAGAATCTATTATAGCCTGTTTTTCATTTTTTAATGTTTCAAGTTCAGACTTTTTGTCCTCCAGCAAAGTTCTTGCTTCAATCTGTTCATTCTGTTCATTTACAACAACCTGTTTTGCCTCTTCAACCTGTTCCTTTGTATTTATGTATTCGTCTATTATATTATTATCATAACTGTATATGCTCTTCACTATTGAAAGCCGTGTTACCAGATCAGCCAGTCCGTCAGAATCCATTAGAAGCTGTAAATAAGATGTTGTACCGTATTCATACATCACCTTTATTCTCTGCATCAATCTGTCTTTGTCACCTTCAATCTTATTATTCAGGGTTTCTATTTCACTGTTTTTGCTGTCTATCTCCTTTTGCTTTTCATCAATAACATCCTGAACATCATCTATATCGTCAAGCATTGCAGATATTTGCTGATCAAGGCTGTCTCTTTTTGCTGTTTCAGCATTTTTTTCAGCAGTTTTTTCATTTATTTCTTCCTGATTTTGTTTTATCTGTTCATTTCTTTCTTCCATTTCCTTTTTTAAATCGCTGATACTTTTTGCAGCAAACGCTGTTGAAAATGAAAAAGTCACAAAAAATGCCGAAACAACAGAAATCATCTTCTTTGACTTTTTATTAAACTTCATAAAACCTCTCCATTCTGTCATATGAATTTTATTTTATCAAACAATCCACAAATTTTAAACATTAAGATATTTTCTCATTGATATGGAACTTCCCACAATACCTATAAGACATCCGCATACAATGAATAAAACACCCAAGACAGGTGCAAGATTCAGATATGTAACCAAATCAAATGCACCGGAAAATTCCGATTGCACAAATACATCATATAAAGAAATATATCCCCAGGAAATCAATCCGAAAGATATAAGTGCCCCGAAAAATCCGATCATTATACCTTCAAATATAAAAGGTGTTCTTATAAATCTATCGGTTGCTCCGATGTATTTCATAATATTTATTTCTTTTCTTCTGTTAAATACAGTCAAGCGAACGGTATTTGATATTATGACAACTGATGCTATAAGCAATATTATCATTATAATAACACTAAATTTCTGTACCGTATTTGAGGCTGTAAGAACCATTCCGGTAGCATCCTGATTATTTTCAACGTGAGTAACATCGGCTATTTGTTCAAGTTCTGCTACTGTCTGTTCAGAATATGCAATATCATTTAAAGTAATACGGTATGAATCGGAAAATGGATTATCCTCCTCAGTATAGGATTCCATAAGTTCTTCCCTTCCGTCAAATACGTCATTCTTAGCATATTCAAACAATTCTTCCTTTGTATAAAAAGAAATTTCCTTTACATTCGACAAAGCCAATATTTCATCACCTATCTGTGAAACACGTTCATCAGAAGCATCTTCCGCTATATAAAGCTGCACCTCACATTGATCCTTGATTTGTCCGGTAATGAAATTAAGATTAATTGTTATAACAGCAAATAAACCAATGATAAGCAAACAACAAGTTGTGGTAAATAGGGAGGCTATACTCATCAGGCCGTTTCTTATCATATTTTTCTTAGCCTGAGATAAGGAATACTTAAACTTCGACAGGCTTAACATGATAACCACCCCCAACTTCATCACGAACAATTTTACCGTCTTCGATTTCTATAACACGCTTTTTCATAGCATCTACTATTTCCTTTGCATGTGTTGCCATTATAATTGTCGTGCCCATTTTATTTATATTTTCAAATATATCCATAATTTCCATTGCAACCTTAGGATTAAGATTTCCCGTAGGCTCGTCTGCTATAAGCAGAGACGGATTATTAACAAGCGCACGTGCAAGTGCTACTCTTTGCTGTTCTCCTCCCGAAAGCTCCGATGGACGCATTTTTGCTTTATAATTAAGTCCTACCATATTCAATACAACAGGAACACGTCTTCTTATTTCTCTTCTTGTTGCACCTACAATACGCATTGCAAATTCTACATTTTCAAAAACAGTTCTGTCATCAAGCAATCTGAAATCCTGAAATACGACGCCCATTTTTCTTCTGAGATAAGGAATTTCTTTTTGGGAAATTTTTGTTATGTCTTCTCCATACAGGTATATTGCTCCGCTTGTTACATTTTCTTCACGCATAAGCAGCTTTGTCATTGTTGTTTTTCCTGCACCGCTTGAACCAACAAGGAATACAAATTCTCCGTTTTCAATCTTTACATCAACTTCATCCAAAGCCAATGTTCCGTTATCATATTCCTTTGTGACTTTTAAAAATTCAATCATTGATTTCACCCTTATATAATAGCGACATCCGCCGCCGTTTTATTATCGCATAAATCTTTATAATTCAGCCGTAACTCATTCCCCTTATATTTCCATACTCTGCATGTCCGGTAAATACCAATATAAGTGACGTCCCGAACCTGACACGGAACGTCACTTATTAAATCTTACAATTTCATTGGGTTTGACATGAGGTATTTGTGTACCATCATTGCAACCTTAAATACTATTGCCTGGTCAAACTTACGCAGATCAAGACCGGTAAGCTTGTTAATTTTTTCAAGTCTGTATACCAGAGTATTTCTGTGTACAAACAACTGTCTTGAAGTTTCCGAAACATTCAGGTCATTTTCAAAGAACTTATTTATTGTAAGTATAGTTTCATTATCAAGAAGAGTAATATCTCCCTTTTTCAACACTTCTGATAAAAATAACTCACAAAGCTTTGTCGGCAATTGATATATAAGTCTGCCGATTCCCAGATTTTCGTAATTAAGAATGTATTTTTCCTCATCAAATACCTTTCCTACTTCAATTGCAACCTGAGCCTCCTTATATGCATTATTTAAATCATTTATCGTCTCGGCAACTGTACTTACGCCAATCAATATCTTATTCATAGATTCTGAATTTACCGTATCCAGAATGCTCTTTGCCATATCCTCAAGTTCCGGAAGGGTTAAAATTTCTTTAAGCTCTTTAATCAATACAATATTGTCTGCATCTATATTAACTACAAAATCTTTTTCCTTATCAGGGAACATATTTCTCACAACTTCATATATACCCTGCTCTCCCTTTTTTTGTACTTTTATATAGAATACGGCTCTCGGAACATTTGTTTCGATATGTAGCTCATGAGCTTTCTGATGCAAGTCATATGCGAGCATATTATCAAAAATAATATTCTGCATAAATATTGTTTTATCATATTTTTCATCATAGTAAAATCTGACATTGTTTGCAGCAATGGTTACCGCATTACAGCAATATTTTGATACATCATCAACGCCTTCGACATAAACCACATACTCAGGATAAGGTTTTCCCGACAAAAGTTTTACTGTATAACCGTTTTTAAAATAAAGCTTATCATCACTTGGAATAGAATATACCAATTCTTCAATTATATCATCCGAGATTTCCGGACCATTTGCTGCAATCACCAATCCATGAGCATCGGCTATTCCAAATTTTTTAGGAAATACTTCCGCCATTTGTGATACAATATTTTGAAATGCTTTACTTATCATTTAAATTCCTCCCACAATTTCATATTATATATGAACTACATTATAATTTTATCACAAAATAATAAATTTGTACAGTTTTTTAATAAAAAAAATATAAATTTCTATAATTATTTTCATTTTGTTTACAATTTATAGCTATTTTATAACAAAAATCTTTTTGATTTTATACGTTATGTCATAATTATCGTTTTTTTATTTTATTTATAAAATCATTTTCCAGCTTTTTCTTCATATTACCGTATCTTGCAAGATGTTCTTTTATTTTTTTATCATAAGAAATTGAAAAAATAAAACTTTTCATTTTTTTTACTTCTTCACTGTTCTGTATTATATTCATCTTTAATTCTTCCAATTTTACTATTATCTGATTTTCATTGGCAAAACGTCTGATTTTTGTCATTATATTTGCAGAATAAATAAAATCTATTATAAAAATGCCATAAAACATACCTACGAAAAATGAAAATGCAAGATTTTCAGAAAGCCATTCAAGTGCATCAAGTATATGCGGATGAATAAAAAAATAATATACTGCTCCCAAAATAGCCCAAAAAAATGAATATTTTAAACATATTATACCTTCTATATTAAACTTTTCATCTGAATAATCCCACAGCTGAACCTTCATTTTCTTTATAAATATAATACCCGCAATAAATTCCGTTATTGTCATTGCAATTGCCATAATTATAAACAAAACAATACGTTTTACATAAATATTTTCAAATGGAATATTCTCTCCGAATGATGCAAGAAGATATAATATTATAAGTCCGAATCCATACAGAGGAAGATATGGTCCCACTAAAAAACCCGGATTTACCCACTTTTTGTTTTTGTTAATAATTCTTCTGAAAAAAAGTTCCAATATCCATCCAAATAAACTTCCTATGAAAAATAAAAATAATATTATCAATGTATAACTCACAATATCACCTTCAATAAATAATTTTCACATATTAAATCTTATTTTATCATATTAAATTTAATTGTCAAGAATAAATATTTTATTATTATAATGTATTTATTTGACTTTATAATATAATAATGATAAAATATAAGCAATATATTTTAAAAATTCTATAGAAACTTTCACTTTATTATGTTGAACTGTATTTTATACAAAACCAGGAGGGTACAAAATGACACTTACAATACTATATGGATTGCTTATTCCATTTGCGGGGACCTGTTTAGGTGCAGGTTGTGTTTTCTTTATGAAAAAATCACTTAATACCGCAACACAGCGTATTTTAACAGGCTTTGCGGCAGGAGTGATGAGTGCTGCTTCTATATGGAGTCTTATCATTCCGTCATTGGAACAAGCCAATTATCTTGGTAAATTTTCATTTGTTCCGGCTGCAGTGGGATTTTGGATAGGTATTTTATTTTTACTTTTGCTTGACAAAATTATTCCTCATATACACTTGAACAGCAATGAAACGGAAGGCCTCAAAACTCATCTTCCCAAAACAACCATGATGGTTATGGCTGTTGTTCTTCATAACATACCCGAAGGAATGGCTGTGGGCGCTGTATACGCCGGTTTGATTACTGAAAATGTTGAAATTTCCATAATGGGGGCAATTGCTTTATCAATAGGTATTGCAATACAAAATTTTCCGGAAGGCGCTATAATATCACTGCCTTTGAAAGCACATGGAATGAGTCGTTCAAAATCATTTATACAAGGCGTATTCTCCGGTATAGTTGAACCCATAGCTGCTGTACTTACAATAGCATGTGCCGACTTTATTGTTCCTGTACTCCCATATTTGTTAAGTTTTGCCGCAGGCGCTATGATATATGTTGTAATAGAAGAATTAATTCCCGAAATGTCATCAGGAAATCATTCAAATATAGGTACCCTTTCCTATGCGGCAGGATTTAGTATAATGATGATACTGGATGTTGCACTCGGATAATAAATATAATAATAAATTGAAAAGATTACAGTAATCTCATGCTGTAATATTTTTTTGATTTATTTTATTTCTTGAGTCAAATTTCTAAACTATTCGGTATCAAAAAATTCTATCAATGAAATTCCTAACCCGTCACAGAGCATTTTTAACGTCACAATTCCCGGATTTTGACTTTTTCCATATAAAATATTTTTAATTGTTGACGGTGCAATTCCTGATTCGGTAGCCAATTTATTTATCGTAATTCTTTTTTCTTCGCATAAATTTAAAATTCTGTTTTTAACCGTATGATAAGTATCCATAAATCCACCTCGCAATTTAATATAGTTTAATTATAGACTATTGGCATTGACATAGTAGGCTATATATGATACAATATAGGCTATAAATAGACTTTAGGAGATGTATTATGATATTAATATTTGAAATTCCTATTTTAGTTTTTTTTATTTGTTATTCAGTTTATTAAAATACAGATTAATTCCTATACTTACATTTATTCTGGCAGTTTCACTTATTATCAGCATTATACTATTATTTACAGCCAAAAATAAACTGCTTAACTTTTTCACAGTTATTATTAATTTTATGCTTATATTATTTTTGAATTATGATAAAATAATTTTATGGATAAAATAACATCGTCTTTTATTTTTACCATACTTTTCCATTACAATTTAATATACATAAAATATCATCGTATATTAAAATGAAGTAAACCCCAACGTTATATATGCTCCAAAATCCTGGATACATATAAAACTTTGGGGTACAAGATTAATTTATTTCTGTTTTTTTCTGTCCATATCCGGAACAAGCTGTATTGTATTTCCTCCGTCTACTGTGAGTTCAGCTCCGGTAATATTTTTTGCCTCATCACTTCCAAGAAAATACGCTGCATTTGCTATATCTTCAAAATCAGCTATATCTCCAATAGGAGTACAGTTTGACAAAATATTCTGTATACCTTTAAGATTTTTTTTCCATCTCTCTGTTTTTATCATACCAGGAAGAACACAGTTTACTCTGATTCCGTATTTACCCAAATCAAAAGCAAGTGCTCTTGACATTCCAAGTATTCCGCTCTTTGATGAACTGTATGCTATTCTATCCTCAATAGCACGATATGCTGTATTAGATGATATAAAGACAATTGCACCTTTATTTTTTTCCCGCATCTGTAAAGCAGCTTGTCTTACCATCATAAAATTCCAACCAATATTAGTTTCATACACATTCATAAAATCAGAAATGTTGACTTCAAAAATTTTTTGTCCAATTCCCAAATTTGCAGCATTTAACACAAGACAATCAAGGTTATAACCCTGATTTTTAATATCATCAAATATCTCAATTACATTTTTTTCATCAAAAACAACAGTCTTGTAACCCTTCGAAAATACACCGTATTTTTGTGAAATTTTACTTGCGGCATCCTTTGCATTTTCTTCCGATCTGCTGCCGATAAAAACATTATACCCCTCAACTGCAAAACGCTGTGCAATTGCAAATCCTGTCCCGCTTGCAGCTCCGGTAATAAACACCGATTTTTTCATATTTCCATCTCCGTTTATCCAATAATTTAATGTAATTTGTTAAAAATAAAATTCACTTTTAGGAGGTCTTATATCGGTGAGTGCTCCGGTATAATGCCTCAAGGTATGTGGTTTGTACGGATGTTTCAAACACTCTTCTTCATTTATTTCAATACCAAGTCCGGGCTTATCTGGAATTTTTATATATCCGTCCTTATATTCAAGACATTCCGTTGTTATATCTTTTCGATATTCCACATCGGAATACATAATTTCAAGTATTGAAAAGTTAGGGCAGCTTGCCGCCAACTGTAATGTTGCGGCATTTGCAACAGGACCTGAGGGATTATGCGGTGCAAAGGGAATATAACGACATTCTGCCTCAGCGGCAATTTTCTTTAACTCCATAATTCCCCCTGCATGAGATATGTCAGGCTGAATATAATCAGCCGCCATTAAATCAAACATTTTTCTGTAATCCCATCTTGTATACAGTCTTTCTCCTGCCGCTATAGAAACAGGTGATTTGTCCTTTATTTCTTTTAATGCGTCAAGATTATCGGGCGGTACAGGTTCTTCAAAAAACATAGGCTTAAACTGTTCCAGTTCTTTTGCTATTTTTATTGCCGTCGGAATATTGAATCTGCCATGACCCTCTATTAACAGATCAACAGTGTTTCCTACAGCACTTCTCACCTCAGAAACACACTCCAAAGCAGTGTTCAAATCTTTATTTGATATTTCAAGATATGATTTTCCGAACGGATCCCATTTCATTGCCGTTATTCCTTTCTGGACAGCAATTTTTGCTTTTTCTCCAAATTCCTTCGGTGTTTTTGCACCCGAAAACCACCCGTTTACATAAATTCTTACCTCATCATTCACCTTTCCGCCCATCAAGCGATAAACAGGAACACCAAGATTTTTTCCGAGTATATCCCACAGTGCCATCTCAACCGCAGACAAAGCCGACATAAGCACTGCTCCTCCTCTCCAATATGCGTCCCTGTATATCAAATGCCAATGTTTTTCAATATCCCGCGGGTCTTTTCCAACAATGTATTCCTTTATGTGTTCAACTGCACCAATCAAAGCTTTCTCCTTGTATTCAAGAGTTGCTTCCCCGACACCGTCAATGCCTTCATCAGTATAAACCTTAACAAATACCCAATTTGTTCTAAAACAATCAACAACAAACGTTTTTATGTCCCTTACTTTCATTTCTCTCTCCCGTATTATTTTATTAAAAACTTTTAAATAAAAAAATTTAAGATTTTTCGTAAATTTGTGTACTATTTTTGTACTTTTTCATCTTGATAAAACAACATTATAATTAATTAAAATTGCTTCAATCATTACTTCTTTATTTCTATTCTTCCATTACTTTGCATTGAATAATTTGAAATTCTCCAATGCGTTCTTTTATATTGACACCTTGTAACTTTTCCGGCGATAGTCTGCTAAGCACAGCCACATCAACATCCTTTGTGTGCAATAAACTCGTAAGTCTGAGTTTTACTATGCTGCCGCTTTGAATTGTAACTTCTGCGGTAATCCCATATCCACATGCCAAACGGAAGGAACAGTCGTTTATTTCTTTTGGCAATGTTGCACCTATGTAAATTAATCCATTTTTATATTTAACAAACATTTCATTTACGGCCTGAATAAATACACCTGATGCCGTAGCAAACCATGGACGCAATATTGTTCCTGTTATGCGGTCATTTATCTCATACATTTCACCGAAATTTCCCGTATTATTTACCGTGCTTTTTATTGCCTGATATGCTTCTTCCATTTTTCCCAATCTTCCAAGAACAATGGCTTTCCATGCCTTATACCAAGGGCATACTCCCGTCCCTACAGCATACATATTTCCCGTTTTCTCCTCTCTGGAAAAATAAGAATTTATCCCGTTTCTTTGCAGTTCATTTTCTTTATCTATTACATCAAACGGATAGGTTCCGCCCATAAGACCAACGCTTGTTTCTAAACATCCGTCATATGGTATATACTCTTTGCCATCATTAGGCAGTGATTCAATAAGTCTTTGAGGCAGCTCAGTATATTTGTGAGCATCGTTAAGACCTAATATATCTGCTGTTTCACAAAAGATTTTTATTGTTTTAATAATAGCACACATAGTCATATATCCATTTGAAACAGATGCGCCCAATCTTTCCATATCTGTACATTTTGCAACTTTTAATTTATTGTCTGCCGATTCATAAATCATATGATTTATATAAAACATCGCACAAGCTTGGATAACCGGATAACCTTCCTTTTGCAAAAACTGTTTATCTTGTGTGTATATATAATAATAATATTCCGTCATGGCAATACATGCCATATGAAAAACGTGATCGTGCCAGAAACCGGAAGGCGAGCTTTCATCCCCGTTTTCAAGAGTTTCCCATGGATAACGCGCCTGTTGTACACCATTTGATGATGAAGCACGTTTTATTGCTTTATCAAGTCCCATTGCCCGAAAATGCGGAGTTTTATATGCGGCTTTTATATGATTTGAACTTAAAAGAGCTATAAACATATTAAACTCGTCAAATGCAAAATATTTTCCCTGCCATATCTCATCACAAAGTCCTACAGGAATTGACCATTGAGTTGTATAACATTTTAAATGATATTGAGCCGTATTGTATACCATGTTAATGCTGCTGTCATCAGTAGTAACATATCCCTCATTAAAATATTCACTCCATTTATTCAAATGTTGCTTAAACAATTGTTCAAACCCTTTTTCTAAAATATATTCTTTAAGTTCATTTGATTGTTTCGTAAAATTTTCATTATCTATACTATCATTTATCAATATGTAAAAACAAATATCTGTTTCTCCGGCTGGCAAATTATATGTCATAGAATATAAATTCCCATTTATCTTAGCAGTTGTTTTCATGTCAGAAAACAAACATATTATCCCTTTCTTTTTATCAAGAGTTTTATATTGGATATCGATACCGCATTTTATATTATCATTATATGAAATAAAATCATCTTCCCGATTATCAAGTCGATATTCAAATATATAATCAAATGCTTTTTTACATCTTATTTTACGGCGTATCATAATTAATGGAAAATCATGATGTACCAGTACTTGTGATTTAATTTCACAACCGTTATCATAGACACATTCTGTTTTACTGACAGCACTTTTTACATCTAATTCCTGTTTATATTCTTTCAGTTTTGTATTTTTGCCGATATCCTGATAAAAATACCCGAACGGCAAAAGTGTATTATCAATTCTTCTGCGTCCTGCACGCCATATCTTTATATTGGGATTCGCCGATATTTTTTCAGACCTTCTCTCTTGTTTCATACAGTTCTCATAATCTATTTGTAAGCATATTGATCCATTACCCAAAATGGGAGCTGCATATTCCTGATATTCATTTACACTGCTTCTATACATAACCATTTCTCCTGACTAATAAATTATTTTTGTTAAGTTGGATATATGAACTCTTCTTATTTAATAGTTTTGTCTTAAAATTGAATAATGGGCTTGCCCAATTTAGTTTATAAAATCACCGAAAGTCAAAATCATCGGATAATCGGTAAACGGCAGTGATTTTAATATTATCTTGCCATTTTCACACCGTTCAATTGACTCCTCGCAAATATCATAAATTTCACCTGTCACACTGTTAATAAGCTGTATGTTACCATTCATTCCATATGTTTCTATGGTTACCGTTGATGAATATGATTGTTTGGTAATATCTGTTGCTTTCCAATATACAAAAGCATATGAGTTATTTTCTTTTTTAAAAGATGCATAAATTGTTTTGTTTGTGTCGGTCATGCGATAGGGATAGTCATCATTATATACATAGAATAATCCTATTCTTTCAGCATTCTGATATGCAAATCCGATGGGAGCATTTACTATTTCATAATTCCCCTCAAATATTGAGCAAACCGTCTGCAAAGCCTTGTAACTTGGTTTTGGTTTATATACACCTGTTGGTTTGTTATCCTTCATTTCCTCTCTCATAACTCCAAAAAATCCATACATGCTCTCGGTTATTTCGGTATCACTTCCCGTAAGGTTTTCATACATATCGACTGTTGAAAAATATGATGTAAAATATGCACCACTTATAATATCCATAATCATTCTGCGTGCAACAAACTTTGCCTGATTTGCTTCATTCCAATTTGCATCTTTCACTGCACCTTTTCCGTCGGGACGGGACTGTGCACCGGTTTCTCCCTGTATGATTTTAATACCGGGCTTATAGAGATCTAAAACTGCTCTACAGTTATTTACATATTCCTCAATACCTTCTTCAAAACATCCAACCTCATAATTATGATATGTAAATGCGTCCATATATTTATAACAACCTGTAGCAAGCATATCGTTTAAATAACCAACGCTTTGTGAACATGATGCTCCTCCAAACACCATTATATCAGAATCAATCTCCTTGATCACCTTTCCTGTTTCAAAAACAAATTCTCCGTATTCCTTTGCACTTACACCATGTTTCCAGCAATGCAGCCCGTCAGCTTCATTCCATACCTCATAATGCTTTACGCGTCCTTGAAAATGTTTTACTGTTGCAGCAACATATTTTTGCCATGCCTGCTTTTCTCTTTCGGAAAAGATTGGCGGAACTCCGATTGCACCGGAATAATTTTTTGCAGACTCGGTATAGAGCGGATTTCCGTAGCAAAGACACATCCAAGGTGTTGTTCCCTGTTTTATGAGATTATCAACAATATCATCAAGCCAAGAAAAATCAAAAACACCTTCTTGTTTTTCTGTTCTCATCCAACCGGATTGAATCCTTACCCATTTTACTCCTAATTTCCCGATAGCATCATAACACTTTGTCGGATCATATAAATTACGATCCAATTTTTCCAATCCGATACCTATTCTTGATTTTTTTATATTTCTTGAATGTTTTGGTTTTACATATTCCTTTACTTTAAAATTATATATCATAACAAACTCCAATCTACACCGTTAAAAGGTATTATTTTTATTAAACATTATAATCATAATAT
>CASFSH010000003.1 GCA_949297205.1 uncultured Bacillota bacterium
TAATAAAGCCTGCCGTTTGCATAAACACGGAGTGTAAAGTTATTGTCGCCAAGCTTATCAGCCGGACATTTAAATGTTATCTTATCTTTTTCAACAACGTTTTCAAGCTCGCTTTCCACTTCAATTTTAATATCCGCGGAATTGTTTCCCATATCTATCACCGCATCATCGTCCACTGCCGCCGTAATCCTGTTATTGATTTTTATTGTTGGCTCCGCTTCCTCAAATTTCGTGATATTTCCTCTAAAATACTGCGGCGCATATGTAAGAGCAAGCTCAAAAATTCCGTTGTCCGAATAAAGAGTATCGGTTTCGTTGCCGTAAACATCATATACCGTAATTTTATCCGTACCGAGATTTAAGCATACACTCCTGTTGCCCTCGTCCGACCACGCGGAAATAACCTGCGAGTTATCGGCATATTTAAATCTGTATAACGCCGCCATATCGTTGTCGGCAATAATCTGATCTATTGCCTCTGTTTTGTCTAACATTCTGTTCATGGCGTTCAGGCTGACGCATACCGGCAGCGGCGCAAGCGGTGCCACCATATCGTCCTCTTCCCTGAACATTCCGAACATATTCTCTCTGTCGGTAATTCCCGATCCCTTGCGGATAGCGTTATAAATCATAAAATGATCCGTCCACTCTTCAGCCATCAAGAAAGTCCAGTACTTGACGTTTGAAACCGTTCTGTCCCATTCGGTCGTCGGACCGCCCTCATACGTTGACCAGCCTTGCTCCGAGAACCACAGAGGTTTTTTGTCCATTCCATACTTTACAAGGATTTCTTTTAACTGAGGCAGCTTTTCATACCACCAGTGGCGGTCAAAGGCACCCGAGTCGTCATAGAGGTGTATGGAAATTCCGTCCATATACTCTCCGCCGCCCTTTGCAAGGAATTCCTCCAGCCAGCCGTAGTTACTTCCGGCATATGCAAGTCCAAAAAGCTTTGCATCGGGACGCGCCGCTTTGACAGCAGTATATACCGCTTTCATTATTCTTATCCACTCATCCGTTGTATAGTGCGCGTTTACCTCGTTATCAATCTCAAAAACCGGAATTTCTTTATGCCGCGAAACCATGTCCACACAAAAATCCACATAGGTTTGCAGTGCCTTGTCATCAGTTCTGGCATTTCCCGCAACATCAATCCAATGCGTAAGAATGGGATAAGTTTTTATATTATATCTTGCCAGCAAATCGCTCGCTCCGTCATAAGGCGGATAAAACATTTCTCCGCTGCTTTTCTGAAACATTGTCTGATACCAGTCGGTTCTTAGATATCCGAATCCGATATATGATATCTCCTGCGCAAAATATTCAGCATAAGAACGACCTCTTAAATCCAGCAACGATACCGGTTCATTCTCGTACAAACGCTGAAAGTGTGCCGATACTCCTATTCCCTCGTTTTTCTCTTCCTCATCGGAATACTTATTCATTACGCTGAAATAGTTCTCTATTGTCTGCGTGCGGTTATATCCCGTTTCATCGGTGCAGTCGAGAGTTATCTTAATCGAATAACTGCCGTACTTCGGCAAATCGAGCGTGATTGACGTGTCAAGCTCTTTATCCACCGTCACTTCCTTTTCAGCCAACGCAACCAAATTTTTATTCATCTTTTCCGGATGTATAATGGGCGTACCCTCCATATAGTCAAAGGCTTCGGCTTTTATTTTTGTTACCACAGACGTTGAACGGCGATTTTTTAAATTCAGCTTAAATTCCTTTGCCTCATCTCCGCCGAAGATATTTCCGGGATAATCCGTTGTCATCGTTGCCGTAAGTACTTTTTCGGGCAGCGGCTTTATTCTGATTTCACCGAATACAATATCCGCGGAACTGCCCGCATATCTGTTCCACTCCGATAAGCTCAAATCATAGTTTCCGTTCATTCCGCCCATTTTTTTATTAAACAGAGCGTCCTTTAAAATAAAAGTGTGAGTCTGCCATTTTCCCGTGTTTTCCAAATAGCACAAGCCTGCCGCATCGCTTATGTCATAGTCCTTTGAAGTATATCTCACGTTAAAGCTGTTGCCGTCAACGGGACTTTCATCGAAGTAGTCAACCTCTACCTGTACGTCTATACCGTCCTTTGACGGAGGTATGAACTTATCGTCTACGTCTATCATAAAGTGATACGTTTGTTTATCCTTGGCAAACTTTACTCCTTCACGTCCGTCTCTTACAACTCTTTCGGCACTGTCCCAAAGATTAAATTCCCAATTTTTTACATTTTTTGTTCTGATATACTTGCCGAAGGTCACCACGGCGGCGTCATCTGAGGACGGCTCAGCCATAACCTGCAGCGGGGTCAAAGGGACAGCGCAAATCGCGGCTGCGACTATCCCCGCCGTTATTTTTTTCAGTATTGAAAGCATCATCCCTTTACTCCTCCTTCATTTGCATTTCCGACCAGATATTTCTGCATTATAATAAAGAATATTATAGGCGGAATCATAACAAGTGTAAGCATAACCATCTGCTCATCAACCGCCAGTGAACCCTGCATTGCAAGAACACGTACCATAATCGTCTGAATATTCTTATCCTTTAATAACAGCATCGGCCAGAAATAATCCTGCCATGCCGAATTAAATGTCATAATTGCCTGCGTCAGTATAATCGGCTTTGCCATGGGCACAACGATTTTTGCGAAAATCGTTACATTTGTTGCTCCGTCTATTTTCGCGGATTCTATTATTGACAGCGGAATAGTATCAAAATAACCCTTAAACCATATAACCATAAACGGTGATCCCGCCGCCATAATCCACATGGGCCACGGCGTATTGGTAAGATTTATATTCAGCAAGGGGAAATTAACGATATTCTTCATCTGTGCCGCAATGCTTCCCGGCAGCATCATTGTCCATAAAAACAACGTTAATATCAATTTATATCCCCTTGGCTTTAATCTTGAAAGCGCATATGCCATAAATCCGTTGCTGATTATACCAAACACTACATACCCCATCGCTATGAAAAACGTATTTAAATAGTATTTTGTAAAATTGAATTTCTTCCAGCCCTCCAAAAACTTTTCGGGGTGAAAGGACTGAGGCAGAATTGTCGGAGGTATTCTGTAAAATTCATCAATGTCCTTAGTTGCCGATACAACCGTCCAAAGAATAGGCACCGCCGAGCAAATACAAAGAATTATCACATAAACATATATTGCGGTATACAATGCCTTTGCTTTGGGATTTTTCATATCCATTACGGAAAATATCCTGTTATTAAGCTGTACCTTTGTCGACGCTTTTTTACTCATCTACCTCACCCCTATCTGTAAACTTATATAAGACAGTCGTCATAACTATTAAAATTAGGCTTTGTATTACGCTGAGTGCGGACGCACGTCCTATTTGCATATATTCAAATGCATACTGATAGTTTAA
>CASFSH010000004.1 GCA_949297205.1 uncultured Bacillota bacterium
GTATCTTATGAACACACTCCCGGTATCGGTTTGGCAGAATATTTCGGCAAAGCTCATACCGGCGGTAATCTATCAGCTGCTCAGCGTCATAGTTGCGTTTATCGCGGGGCTGTTGTTCTTTATCATCGGCAGCAATGTTACCGCGACCGATCTCTTCGGAGCAGCAGAGCGCTTCTTTGAAGAGCTGGCAAGGGTTTCAAACGTACATCTTTGGCTGGTGCTGGCTGAAATCACGATTCTGCTTCTGATTTCGCTTGCCACATCAAATCTGATGGTTTACGCCGCATTGAGCGCAGGTCACTCATATACGAACCACAAAATGTTGATCTCTGTGGGCGTTTATGTGATATTCTATATCGCAAGCCAGTTTATAAACACTTTCCTGCTCATTGCGGCAGGCACTTTCCTTGACAATGTCCTGACCGGCGTTGAACTTACCGACGCGCTGCCGCATATGCTCATGGGTGGGATTATCCTGCTGGAGACAGCGTACGGCGCAATATATTTCTTTATTTCCGGCTACTTTATGAAAAACAAGCTTAATCTTCAATAAAAACAGATATGAGAGCCGTCCGATTTTGGAGCATACGGTTTTATGGCTTTAAATAAGCTTGAAAATGCAGACAAAACGCACCGCTCGTACACAAAGTGTACCGGCGAGTGCGTTTTCACTTTTTGCATTTAAAATCCGTCAGCCTCTTTATCGGTTTTAATAAGGGCTTGTCCCGTCATTCAACAATGACAAGAACATAGCTCATATTGTTTTATCACAAAAAAGACTGCCGTAATACTTTATTGATCCACGCATTACAGCAGTCCGTTTATATTCTGAAAGACTCGTTATAAAAGTAATTATTTTCAGATTTTTTTACATTAAACTCCAAAGCTTATACCCATATCCTTTAATCCCCGTATCAATTCACCGTCAACAGGTACTTTTTTCAATTTACCTGCCACTTCTTTTAACGGCACAGGCACAAATTTTCCGTTATGCACACCTACCATATTTCCGTATTTCTTTTCTTTTAAAAGTCTTACCGCAGCCATACCCAATTGTGTACACAATATCCTGTCATAAGAACATGGACTGCCTCCGCGCTGAAAATGTCCCAAAACAACAGGACGTGTTTCGCACTGTGTTATTTTTCCCAATTCATCACTTAGTCTGAACGCTACCGAAGGATTTTTTAATGACGCAAGGTATGCTTTATATTCTTTTTTACTCATTTTCGATTCAGCTTCGGATTTTATTCCTTCCGCTGCGGCAATAATTGTAAATCTTTTTCCGTTTTTAATACGTGTATCTATTACCTCTGCAATTTTATCAATATTATAGGGTATTTCGGGTATCAGAATAACATCCGCACCTCCGGCAATTCCTGCATACAAATTCAACCATCCCACCTTATGTCCCATAACCTCTACAATAAACACACGTTTATGAGAGTATGCCGTAGAGTGAATACGGTCTATCACATCTGTTGCAATATCACAGGCACTTTGAAATCCAAACGTAATATCAGTGCCGTAAATATCATTGTCAATGGTTTTTGGTAAAGTTATGACATTCAATCCTTCTTCACTAAGAAGATTCGCTGTTTTATGTGTCCCGTTTCCCCCAAGTATCATCAGACATTCCAGCCCAAGTTTATTATACGTGTCTTTCATTGCTTTAACCTTATCTATTCCGTCCTCTTCAATTACACGCATAAGTTTATATGGTCTTCTTGATGTTCCTAAAATTGTACCGCCTAAGGTAAGTATTCCGGAAAAATCTTCAGGTTTCATTTTTTTATATTCTCCGTTTATCAATCCGGCATAACCATCAAGTATTCCGTAAATTTCAACATCTTTTCCGTATTCCTCATACGACGCTTTTGCGATAGCTCTTATTGCGGCATTAAGTCCCTGGCAATCTCCACCGCTTGTCAATAACCCGATTTTTATACTCATTTTCATGTCCCCTTATTTGTATTTATTAAAAATATATCCTTTTACATTATTGGAATTATTACAATGTATTATTCCACATTATCTATAAATTAAAGCTATTGTTTTCTGAACGTTTATTCTTAAATATTCTTTTTAACCGGGCGAACAGCTTTTTTGCCATTCATTCAAAAGGCTCGGCTGCTGCTGACATCAATGTATGATTTTTTCTTGCATTTCTGTATGCCGTTTCATAAAAATATTCCTGCGAATTAATTCTATCTTCGCCTTCCTTTATTTCTTTTCTGACATAACTTCCATCCGGCATCTGCACTCTTGCTTTTACATTATCCTTCAACATTATATTAAAGATATAACGTATTCTTTCTTTTATACTCTTATCATAAATAGGCGCTGCAATTTCCACACGTCTTTCCATATTTCTTGTCATAAAATCAGCCGATGAAATATATATTTTTTCACGTTCTCCCGTACCGAATATATATATTCTTGAATGTTCAAGAAATCTTCCTACAATACTTATAATATGAATATTGTCTGTTTTTCCCTTTATTCCCGACTGCAGGCAATTTATACCTCTTATTATCATGTCAACTTTTATTCCTGCTTCAGACGCCTCAATAAGTTTATCAATTAATTTTTTATCTGTAAGCGAATTTACTTTTATACCGATATATGCATCTTTTCCCATTTTTTTCGCCGCAATCTCTTCATCAATCATATCAATGATTTTATTCTGCATACAGTTTGGAGCAGCAAGCAGATGCTGTGTGTTATCTACGGTCTCACCCATAATAAGAGAATTAAATATATTCAAAGCTTCTTTACCCATTTCCGGATTGGCAGTCATTAAAGACAAATCGGTATATATACATGATGTTTTTTCATTGTAGTTTCCTGTCCCTATCTGTGTTATATATTCTATGCAGTCATCATTTTTAATTGTAATAAGGCATAATTTTGAATGTACTTTCAGACCGTCAATTCCATAAATTACATGACATCCCGCTTCTTCAAGAAGCCGTGACCATTCAATATTGTTTTCTTCATCAAATCTTGCCTTTAATTCCACAAGCACAACTACTTCTTTTCCGTTTTCAGCGGCTTCTGCCAAAGCTTCCACAACTTTGCTGTGCTTTGCAAGTCGATAAAGCGTCATTTTAATGGAAACGACATCCGGGTTTACAGCCGCTTCATGAAGCATTCTTAAAAAAGGATTTATACTTTCAAAAGGATATGACAACAAAACATCCTTTTTCTTTATTTGCTCAATGACAGGTATGTTTTTTTCTATTTCAGAACTGTTTTGCGGTACCCGTCTGGGATAGAATAAGTTGGTTTTTTTACGAAGTAAATCCTGTATTTTAAATAAAAAAGACAGATCCATGGGCGAAGATGTCTTAAATACCTGTTTTTTTTCCATTGAAAGAATATCACAAATATTATTTATAATATTTCCTTCCAGATCACGCGTCATTTCCAATCTTATGGGACAAAGCTTTTTTCTTTGCTTTATAACCTCTATCATATGGTCACGGTAATTTAAGTCTTCATCATAAACATTGTCGGCATCAATATCCGCATTTCTTGTAACCCTTATTAACGATTTTGACACTATCTTATATTTATTGAAAATTTTCGGAACACAATGGAGAATAAGTTCTTCACAAAGCATATAATAACCCGGACGCATAGGCAATGCAATAAGTCTTTCAAAAACACCGTTAGTACACGGAATTATAGCAAGTTTTTCTTTTTCATTTTTAGTTTCAAGTGAAACAACCGCATAAATATTTTTATTTTTCAAAAAAGGAAACGGCTGTTTTTTCCCTACAACAAAAGGCGATAGTAACGGTCTTATTTCACTTTCAAAATAATTTTCAAGATATTGCGCTTCATTATCCTTTAATAAAGAAAAATTAATAATGTTAATATTGTATTTGGATAGTCCGCTGATAAGTCCTGCATATTCCTTGTCTTTTCTTTTATATAATGTACGTATATTTTTAAACAACGCATCTATCTGCTCTTCCGCTGTCATATTTGTCTTATTTTCACGTTCATCTTTATTCAAAAGCATCATATCATAAAGCGAACCTATTCTTACCATAAAAAATTCATCAAGATTACTTTGAAATATGGATAAGAAATTTAATCTCTCACATAATGGATTATTTTCATCTTCCGCTTCTTCCAAAACACGTTCATTGAATTTCAGCCATGATAATTCTCTGTTTTTATAACAAGAAATATTATCCATCTTTTCCCCTCCGCAAACTTTTTATCAGAAAATGTTTTTTCTGTTTAAAATAAAAACATATTTATCCCCAAAGTATTTAAAATATCTTCTGAGAATCCCTACATTACAGTATAGCACCGCTATGTAAATTCCAATACCGTTATCAGGTTAATCCTATGTAAAATGTCAAAAAAAGTATTAAAATGTTTTTTATTAAAATTTTCGGCAGGAGTGTAATCTCCTGCCGAAAACTAAATTATTACGCATTTTAATTACAGATACAAGCTTATTGCCCTATTATAAAAACTCTCTTATATCCACTGTTAATTTTTCCTCAAGATTAATAAGTCTTTTTGTAATATCCTTTACCTTTTCCTCTGCTGCCTCATATTGATTAAGATACTTATTCAATGACTTTACACCCATATTACATCCATCTGTAATAAGATCCGCAACGGTGCTGTCCTGAGGTTCCACCGCGAGCATCACGTTGGTTTTTATCCACGACATACCCTTTGCAACAGGATTGGGTTCTTTCCCCGAATCATCATAATCATTCAGAATTTCCTTTGTTTCTGTTTCCAGCTTCTGATGTTCTTCTCTGCATTTTGCCAACAATTCACGAAAATTATCATCATGTGTATGGTCAAGAACATCATCTATGGCACCTATTCCCATTTTTATACCCGCATTACATTCTTTTAACAATTCGATTGTATCATTATTTATCATAATAATCCTCCGTTTTTTATTCTTATTTTGCTCATATTTAAAAATTTTATTCGAAATAAGTCATTAATAACCAATTTTCAGTTATTGGTTATTTTTATCATATTACATAAATAAAAATGTTAATTTTATTTTTTGTATTTCAAAAATTTTACCGATTAAAGACATTAATTTTAAATTGATTAAAACTTTATCAGTACCCCTGCCCGCACTTGACTTTTTAAATTGAATGGACTATAATATAAATTGGTATTATATAAAATAATTTTTTGGAATTTTACATATAGGAGCAAAAAAAGTGAGTAAAATAGAATTTTTAATGGGTAACGAAGCCATTGCACTGGGTGCACTGCATGCCGGAGTTAATGTTGTTTGCGGATATCCCGGAACACCATCTACCGAAATTCTTGAAACGGTTGCAAAAATGCGCGATGACAATGTATATGTTGAATGGTCTGTAAATGAAAAAGCGGCACTTGAGGTAGCAGCCGGTGCATCTTATTCCGGTGCAAGAACTCTTGTAACCATGAAACAGGTAGGACTTAATGTGGCATCCGATCCCCTGATGAGTCTTGCATATGTTGGTGTAAAAGGTGGAATGGTAATAGTATCAGCTGACGATCCGGGGCCCATATCTTCACAAACAGAACAGGACACAAGGCATTTTTCAAAATTTTCCAAACTTCCTTGCTTTGATCCATCTTCCCCGGAAGAGGCTTATGAAATGGTTTTTGAAGCATTTGAAATAAGCGAAA
>CASFSH010000005.1 GCA_949297205.1 uncultured Bacillota bacterium
AAAAAACTTGGCTGTTATACAGTCAAGTTTTTTTATTACAGTTGTCCCATTCCCAGTTTTTCATTTATTCCTCCCGAATGTGCATGGCATATTGCAACAGCCAATGCATCAGCGGCATCATCCGGTTTTGGAACAGCGTTAAGATTTAAAAGCATTTTAACCATTTGCTGAATCTGATTCTTATCTGCACGTCCATAGCCAGTTACTGCCTGTTTAATCTGCAAAGGAGTATATTCATATATCGGTATTCCTTTATTTACGCAGGCAACAACCAGCACTCCTCTTGCCTGTGCAACAGCAATTGCCGTCTTTGTATTACTGTTAAAAAACAATTCTTCTATTGCCACGGCGTCGGGTTTATATTTATCCAAAAAAATATTTATTTCATCATATATTATTTTTAACCGATGCGATGTCATTGTATGAGCATTTGTGGTTATGGCATTATACTCAAGAGGTCTGAACTTATTTCCTTTATACTCGATTACTCCTATTCCCACAATGGCATATCCCGGGTCAATTCCTAAAATTATCACAAAAAAGCTCCTTACATTTTATAAAATTTTATCATATTAATATATTGCATAATTATAAACTTTGTTGTATAATAAACACATATTAATAATATATAAAAATAAAATACATATATATTTTACACTATTTAAGGAGGAAATGCAAGATGGCTAAGGAAAAAATTGTTCTGGCTTACTCAGGCGGTCTTGATACATCAATCATTATCGCATGGTTGAAAGAAAATTACGACTGCGAAGTTATTGCCGTATGCGGTGATGTTGGACAAGGTAAGGAAACGGACGGTCTTGAAGAGCGCGCTTTAAGAACCGGTGCATCAAAATGCTACATAGAAGATTTAAGAGATGAATATGTAAAGGACTTTATATTTCCCACATTAAAGGCAGGGGCAGTATATGAAGGCAAGTATCTTTTAGGTACATCACACGCCCGTCCTATTATTGCAAAAAGACTGGTTGAAATTGCTTTAAAAGAGGGTGCTACTACTATATGTCACGGTGCTACAGGCAAAGGAAACGACCAGGTTCGTTTTGAACTTACAATAAAGGCACTTGCACCGCAGCTTAAAATTATTGCTCCATGGAGAATATGGGACATTAAATCAAGAGAAGACGCTGTTGATTACGCACAGGCTCATAATATTGAAATTCCTGTTACAAAAAAGGATTTATATTCACGTGACAGAAACATATGGCATATAAGCCATGAAGGAATGGACCTTGAAGATCCTGCAAACGAACCACAGTTGGATAACCTTTTAAAACTGTCTGTTCCTCCGTATAAGGCTCCGGATGAAGCAAAATATATAACAATCGGTTTTGAAAAAGGTGTTCCTGTTTCAATTGACGGCGAAAAACTCGCTCCGCGTCCTTTAGTTGAAAAACTTAATGAAATTGGCGGTGCATACGGAGTAGGTATTGCAGATATTGTTGAGGACAGACTGGTTGGAATGAAGTCAAGAGGTGTATATGAAACTCCGGGCGGAACAATTCTTTACAAAGCCCTTGAGGAACTTGAATATTTATGCCTTGACCGTGATACACAAAGCTTTAAAAGACAGGCTGCCATTAAATTTGCTGAGCTTGTATATGACGGAAAATGGTATACACCTTTGAGAGAAGCACTTTCCAGCATGGTTGATTCTATGGAAGAAACCGTTACAGGCGAAGTAAGACTGAAACTTTACAAGGGAAGCGTTACACCGGCCGGCGCAAAGAGTCCTTATTCATTATACAACGAAAATATTGCAAGCTTTGGTGACAGCCACGAATTGTACAGCCACAAAGATTCAGAAGGCTTTATAAATCTGTTTGGCTTACCGTTAAAGGTTCGTGCAATGATGATGAAAAACAATCAAGATAAATAATTCGAATAATAATGCATAATTATGCATGGAAACGAAAGGAAACTCCAATGCTTTCCTTTCGTTTTTTTAAAAGAAGGGAGATTGAATATGGCAAAACTATGGGGTGGACGTTTTCAGAAAAATACCGACAAAAAGGTAGATGATTTTAATTCATCAATACGTTTTGACAAACGTATGTATAAACAGGATATCAAAGGCAGTATTGCCCATGCATCCATGCTTGGAAAACAAGGTATTATTTCTGTTGAGGATTCTGAAAAGATTGTTGCAGGCTTAAAAGAACTGCTTTGTGAGATTGAAAACGGAAAGATTAAATTTGATATTGATGCAGAAGACATACATATGAACATAGAAAAGCTTCTTACCGAAAAAATCGGAGACGCCGGAAAAAGACTGCATACCGGCAGAAGCAGAAACGATCAGGTTGCGCTTGACATCAGAATGTACCTTATGGAGGAAACAGACGAAATTCATTCAATGTTAAAACATCTGCTCGAAGTATTGACAGAAATTGCACAGGAAAATACCGAAACAATTATGCCCGGCTATACTCACCTGCAAAAAGCACAGCCGATAACCTTTGCACATCACATTATGGCATACTTTGAAATGTTTAAAAGAGATATTACACGCCTTTGTGACTGCAAAGAGAGAATGAATGTTATGCCTTTGGGCTCAGGCGCTTTAGCCGCTACAACATATCCTCTTGACAGAGAGTATGTTGCAAAACAATTAGGTTTTTCCGATATAACTTATAATTCTCTTGACGGCGTTTCAGACAGGGATTTTGTTATTGAACTTGCAGGAGTGCTGTCTATTATTATGATGCATTTATCAAGATTTTGTGAAGAGCTTATATTATGGTCAAGCCATGAATTTTCCTTTGTTGAAATGGATGACGCATTCTCAACCGGTTCTTCAATAATGCCGCAAAAGAAGAATCCCGATGTCGCAGAACTTATAAGAGGGAAAACCGGCCGTGTATACGGTCACTTAATGGGCTTACTGACTACAATGAAAGGTATACCATTAGCATATAATAAAGATATGCAGGAGGATAAAGAACCAATTTTTGACGCTGTTGATACCGTTAAACTCTGTATTCCTGTATTTTGTGATATGATAGCTACCATGAAGATAAATAAAACCAATATGAGAAACGGTGCAAGAGGCGGCTTTACAAATGCCACCGACCTGGCAGACTATCTTGTGAAAAAAGGTATGCCATTCAGAGAAGCTCATGGTGTTTCCGGCCGAATGGTTTATTATTGCATTGAACACAACAAAAGCCTTGATGAAATGTCTTTGGAGGAAATGCAGAGTTTTTCAGATATTATAAAAGAAGATATTTATGATGCAATCAGCATGGAAAGCTGCGTGAATGAAAGAAAAATTACAGGCGGTCCTGCAAAAGAAACCGTTGAAAAAGCAATAAAAAAAGCACAGGAATTTATAAAAACTTTATAATTGATTATATGTAATATATTTAAAACGGGATGCCCGAAATTTCCCTCGGTATCCCGTAATTTTTATACTATTTCAATATTTTTAACAATACCCTTACCGTCCCCGCCCCTGGGCAGAGTATTGGGATAATCGGCATTTTTATGCATTTCTATTACATTAACAGCCTGAGATTTATTCTCTATATTAACACCGTTTACTTTAAAATCTTTCAGATATATATTATTAACGGTACATGAAGTATCGGGCATAAACACTTCAAGTATGTTACCCTCATATACTGCCGTTGACGATTTTGGTCCAATCATTATAGGAGAGCTTTCCGGGAACTTATCCTTATACATTGTAACATTCACATTTTCAAAATAAAGATTATCAATATTACTGCATATTTCAAAAGCCGCAAAATGACGATACCCTTCCTTGTTTTTAAGAACCAAATCTTTATCTATCGGCATTTTAAGGTCAATATCAATATCTTCAAAGAAAATATTGTTTCCCGATCCTATTGTTGCGCTTTCCTCCGGTTTGTCTTTATATGCAGGCAACTGAAGATACATCTTAAAATTTTCTATTCCGTTTACATTTTTCATTATAAGATTATTTATGCTGCAATCACAGCTTGTTCCGTCATCATAATAGTATGTTCCCGGCTGAAGTCTTATTGATTTATAAGGGCTTTCCTCACCGGGATATAAATTTTCAACTACCACATAATCAAGGGGACCGAAATTAATGCCTGAATTTGCCCAGTCATACATATTAAGTGCTACAAGATCATCACCGGTATAACCTCTGATATCTCTTACCTCTCCGTATGACACTCTGCCGTTTATATGTACTCCGTCTGCAAAACATTCTTCAAAGGTGATATTTTCAATATAAAAATTGCTTAGATTTCCTATCTGAATTGCAAATCCCGCCGTATGATAAAATTCTATATCTTTAAGAAGCAGGTTCTCCACATTTGAAAAAAGCATCGCTGTAGAAACTCCCAGCCAATCTTCATTGTCATCAAAACGTCCGCTCTTTAAATATCCGCCCCGTCCTGTATGATATTCTTCCCATCTTCCACCTATAATAAACAAATCTTTATCCTTTTGGACATTCTTATCTTCGGGATAAAACGAGCCGTCAATAACATTTTTATTTCTAACCATTAAAACCTTTACGCCGTCTAAAAGACGTATAACTGCACCTTTTTCAGCTATAATCCCATTTCCTGATGACATTATAACCGATCTTGATATGTAATATTTTTCATCACTTGCAGGGATTATAACAATCTTATGTTCCGAAAGGGCTTTGTCAAATGCATTACTCCAAACATTTGCAACAGTACCGTCAGGCAGTTTCTCCTTACTTACAAGATTTTTATATTCACTCAGATATACCCTGTCTTTATTTTCCTGCATTTTAAAAAGTGTTTGCTGTTTTTCCCGTACAGTATCATAAATTTTCTTTTTCTGTTGTATTATATCCATAGCAATATTCTCCTCCTATACCTATTTTATATTATTTTTCAGCTTCTTCCATCATAGCAATGACATTCTCCGGCGGGATAGCATCTATCATGGTATTACAGGTTGAAAGTATAAATCCACCGTTTTCATCTGCAATATCTATAACCTTTCTTACTTCCCGTTTCACATCCTCCGGCTTTCCGAAAGTCATAAGATAATCAAGAGGATAATCTGCCTTTAACAGCTTATTTGAAATCTTTGGTGCTATCCACGTTTCCCCTTTTGGAACTCTGTCGCTTTTCTTATGATTGATTGCGTTTAATACTCTTTCTTTCCTTGTCATTTCTTTCACCTCATACAGTTTTTAACCGGGCACAATCCCTGTATCACTTTCAATTTTATTCCGGATAACCTAAATACGGGTTATCATTAAAACAAGTTTATCTTTCCATACCCTCCGGCCATTCAAGGAACATATCCTCCGAAGAATCATCCGGAACATAATGCCCTGTGCCGGGAACTACGTACTGGTAATCATTTTTGCCGCTTTGTGCATTTTTTATTGAGGTATTTACGTAAGACCGTAACTCCGAATCATAGATCCCTATTCTTGAAATTTTTTCTCCATTTCCCACATCAATACTTCCGTAAATTTTTGCATCGGGATTTACCGTAATCTGTTTTATATATGACAATTTTTCACTTCCGTCATATGCCATAAGCAATATTTCTTTCTTATCCTCTGTTTTGTTTTCATAGGAATAATATAATTTCCCCTCTCTGATAAACATAATTGTATCATCGCTTTTCTCGGAATCTGCATTTGCAAATATTTCCGGATTTACACCTCTTGAGGCATCATTGACAAGCTTTCTGAGATTTTTTTCAAAAAACTCGTACTTGGATCTTATATATGAGGAAATATATTGGTTTGACGGCTCCGCTATTTTATACAGCATACTGCTTGCTTTTGCGGAGTTGCCCATACTTTTTTCATATTCATCAACTTTATCGGCATATTCAATATATTTTGTTCTTATATTGTTATTGTTTAAATTATCAAAATAGTATGCAATTACATAATCCACAAATTCTTTATGCCTGCACAATTGGGCAACAAACAACGGCTGATGCGGTTCCCAGTAACGCTCTCTGTACGGCAGACACCATTCCGAACTGTACAATTCAAAAGCAAATTCACAGTCCCATACAGGTCCAAGATAAATCTTAGAATCTTTTTCGTCAGTATCTTTGTAGAAAAACGTACTTCCCTGACAACTGTCATAATTTCCTATCAATTCCTGATGAAGAAAATATCTTACCGCACTGTCCATATCAAGCACCTCGGTAAAATGTCTGCCGTCCGAAAGGTATCCATCTCCATAAACTGCGTTTATCAGATCGGTCATAAGATTTTTTATGTAATCGTAGCGCGAACCATCCTCTACAGTGGTATCAAGTTTTTCGGGAGCTTTTATTGTCATCATATTATCCTGCGCCAAAAACTGCAGGTCCTCCTTGAAATTATCCATTTCAAGCAAATATCCCCCTGTAATATCCACATTATCGGCATTTCCTTCCGCTTTAATTAAATCATCCATTTCTGTTATTGGTATATTCCCGCTTCCGATATTTAAAGGATTTGACAAAGTATACATTCCTATATAGTTTCCGTTTAAAAACACATCCACAAATTCCGCACCGGGTGTATATTTTATGCCGAAATCATCCGCCATATCAAAGCATATTTTATTTCTCATATATTTAAGCGGCGTTTCTGTTCTTAAAATTGCCCACTCTTTATTTTTTCCCATACCCAGCAAATTAAGTCCCTTTTCCAGTTTTATCTGATAGGGGCGCTGTTTGTCGGTTTCGGTTGTCCATGTGGAATTACCCCTGCCCCTCAGTCTTACCGTTCCCGGATCTTTATCGTCATTTTCTTCTGAGGTCATATAGCTTTCACACCCCAGCTTCTGTGCAATCTCCGGCGGAACATCAAGAACAAAATCTCCGTAACAGGGAACAGAATGATCCTCTGATTTATTCATTGCTTCAATTGTTCCGTATTCTTCGTTTATATCAAGATATATAACAGGCAGCGTTGAATTAAACGCAGACACTTCTACCGTTCTTGTATCATCTATTTTGATGTCTTTATAGTCATTTCCCGAAAAATCAACAGATGTATTTACCAAAACGGAACCGTCTTCGGAATAAACCGTTGTGTATACATTTTTAATATCACAGCCATAAGGCAAAACAAAGTTATATTTTCCGTTACTCTCAAATGCGGAAATATCATAGCATAAACCGCTGTTCTGCTGTGCCGCTGCAACAATACTGTATTTTTCATGAGCATATTTGGATATATAAGTACCTTGTTGCGGCAAGGACTGAACTTCCTGCGCACAAACGCATAACGGAATATTAATTGCAAAAATTAAAAGTGCTGAAATTATCTTGTTTTTCATTATTGTTTCCTGCCTCCGAACCATAAGTAATTCAATGTAAAGCCTATCCCCAAAGCTCTGAATTATTATTAATATTAGTTTCCATTCTAACATATTAATTTTGTTTTGTCAATAAATTACAATTTGATATTATACAATTAATAAACCTTATGCAAAACCTTAATAACTGTGGTTTTATTTGATTTTCCTGCATTTTGTGTATTGATTTTTTTGTGTATTTATTATATAATAAAAGTCGGTTACAAGCAACTATCAACGAAAGGTAAAGATTAACGTGAAAAATAAGCTTTGCATCTCACCTTTTTTCGTGACTCGGAGTATACACATACGCCGTCGTCACTCAAAACGGCAATCTGCTTGCTTCTTTTACACGTTAGGATTTGTGCCGCCGCATTGGCGGCGGAATGGA
>CASFSH010000006.1 GCA_949297205.1 uncultured Bacillota bacterium
CATCAATAAGGAATCCGGCAAGGCTTACCTTTATACCGTCATCAGCCTTGTTTACAATTACCGCAGTATGCGTTGTGTTTTCAAGGTCATCTGCGACTATGCGATACGGCGCGCCGAAATTAATCCATGTTTCACCATAATCCACACCGTCTATGGAAATATTCAAAGAAGTACCGTCAAGTTTATTTTTATAGAAACCAAAATCTGTTCCGGTAAATGTAACTGAACACTGTGCATTTTTTGTATCGGATACAAGAAGATTATTTTCAATCCTCCATCCTGATGATGTATCAGCTGCATCTATGGAAAGAATTCTTGGTGTTACATAGTCACAATCGGTTAAAGGTGTTTCCTTTAATTCATTGTAACATATGTATTTTCCGAAATCCGAATCCAGTACGCTTTGTATATATTCGGCATAAATACCATATCCGTAGCTGTTTGGATGTACTTTATCATCACTCAGATCACTCCATACAAAATCTCCGTTTTCAATACGGTCTTTTATATAGTTCTTTATATTTATTGTAGGAATACCATAGTAGTTTGCAACTTCCTGATGAATGTTTGACACTCCGCTGAAATCATCATTTGCAACAAACACAAGAACAATAGAAACTTTCTTCGGCATTGATAAAATTTCTCTTATCATTCCCTCAATATTTTCTTTAACCTGTGTTTCATCTCGTCCTATATCATTTACAGAAAACTCGATAAATACAATATCAGGACTGTATCTTAAAACATCGTCATATAATCTGTATATACCGAAATCAGATCCTGTTCCTCCTACGCCTGCATAAACAGGATTCACCGGCAGACCTGTTTTTTCTTCCAGGTATGAAGCGGTTTTATAAACCCATGTATCGGTAAATGAATCGGCACCTGAACCCTGAGTTACCGAACCGCCTATAAATCCTACCGTAAGATCGGTTTTTCCCGAAAAATCAGCAGGCACACCTGATATTACAGGTTCAATATCTTCATCATCTTCTGAAGGTTCCTGATAATCTGCAGCTTTTACAAGTTCAACATTATCTATTCTTGTTTCATCTGTATTCCATATAAATGCAATTTCAGCTGTTTCATTGTCACCGGAATTAAATGCAACGGTCTGATATGTCCAATTACCGTCACTTTTTACTCCCTGAGTTGCAAGACCTCCGTCTTTAATCTTGCATACAGCACTCCAATCCTTAGGTGCTTTTGCATAAAAGCTTAAAATATAATCTGTATTAGGTTCAAGATTAACATTCTGACTTATCCTTCTTGACCATCCGTCACCACCGCCGGGGAGCTTTGCGCTGTACTGTCCCTTATATGCGTCAGTATCCACATTACAGCCTTCTCCGAAATTCCATCCAAGACCGCCGTTTTCAAAGCCGCCGTCAAAAATCAGCTTATCCGAATCAACTTTTAGCAGTGAAAAATTATCGTAGTATGCTTTTGCACCGCCGTCAAAAATCAAAATACGGAATTTTGTCTGCTCTCCGATATTAATATCATATGTATATCTTTGCCATTGATCTCCCGTAACATTAATCTGTCTTAATAAAGCAGAATCATCTTCTGTATCTCCGTTAAAAATCTTTACAAACGCATTATCGTTTCCTGTCTTTTTTGCGTAGAAAGACAGAATATATTTTGTATTTGCTTCAATACTAATTGTTCTGCGCACAGCCGTATAATTACCTATACCGTTAATCATCAAAGAATAATTTCCGTCCTGTGCGTCTTCATCTGTAATTGAGTAAACACCGTTTGTCGGAAGGCTCCAGAGCTGATCCTCGTATTCAAAGCTTCCGTTAACAATTTCTCCGGTTTTTTCCTGCATCCGCTCTGTAATTTCAAATGAATCAAAATATATTGACGGATAATCTGCACCATTCATATTACCCATGATTGTAATTCTGTAGGCTGTTACATCATTTGTAGTAAAATCGACACTGACCTGTTTCCACTCCTCACCGTTTGTTGAAGGCGCTGTAGTTTCACTTATCAGTTCAATCCATTCATCTCCGCATGAATAAAGCTTAATAAGTGCCCCCCAGTCCCAGGCAGACTTTGTATAGCAAGTAAGATTGTAAGAAGTATTCGGTTTTAAGTCAAAATCAATATATGCAGTGTCACTTGTTGTCGCCTGATTTGTAACTTCCAGGCTGTGTGTTCCCTCATAAGCCTGCTCATTCGTAACCATTATGCTTGTTACATTGTCACCTATCATCCATAAGCCTTCTTCAAAGCTTCCATCCGGCACATTCTGACTGTCGGCTGACACACTTACAATACTGTAAGACAAAAGCATTGCCATTGTCAGAAACATTGCCCATAGTTTTCTTTTTAACATAATATTCCCTCCTGTTTTTTATTTCATGCGGAACTGTATAATAATACAGTTCCGCAATAAATACTAATTATTAAATTCTATAGAAATATCATCTACAACAGCTTCACTGACTTTTCCGCCGGAATTTGACATTGCTGCAACACCCACATAAACTTTATTATCAAATGTTATTTCCGTGCTTCCTATTTCTGTCATCTTTTCATCTGTTCCGTAAAGGAATCGGCATACATTTCCATCTTTCACAATCCGGACTTTGTATGGCAATCCCACATTGTTTCCAACAAAGTATCCCGAACCTTCACCATTATTTGCACGGTATATTCCACGGACTGTACCGTCAGTCTGTATTCTCATATTGGCATGTGCCGCATCGGCCGTCAGTCCTGAACGAATCATTACGCCTACTGCATGAGAATCGGTAGAATTATATGCATAAGGATCAATTGTACAGGTAACACTCATGCCATCACCTACCTGCGACATATCTATTTCTTTATACAGGAATACAAAATTATCTTGGTTACCAAATATATCTCCGCTGTCTGTAATCAGATGTATCTTATCATCCATTGTAAATACTGTACTGTTTTGTTCACCAATATTCATAACCTGCCATCCGTCTAACAGTGCCTGTTCTTTCGGCCGTACATAAAATTCAAGTTCAGCAAGTTTTACAGTTCCGTGATAGTCTATTTCTGCCTTTATCTTTGCTATTCCCGGTTTATCAGCAGTAACATTAACGGTAGAATTCTGCTCATCACTTAAAATCAGTGAATCACTTGAGTATGTAATCTTCATTTCATCACTGCCTACAGCTGTTCCGTTATCCTTTTTAGCCGTAGTTTTTACGCTGACCGTATCACCCTCATTAATCCATTGTGTTGCTGTACTCATGGTAACCTCTCCAAGCATACCCTCAACTATATCAATTGAAGTCTGAGTTTCTACCTTTGTACCATCAACATCATATGCGGCAGTAATAGTTCCGTTACCTTCGCTATTTGCTTTTATTGCTCCATCTTCATAAGTAATTCCGCCCTGTACCGTAATATCAACATCTTCAACAATCATTTCTCTGCCATATTCGGAAACAGCCACAAACTGAACGGGATATGTCTGTCCTGTGCAGAACAGCTGAGGCAGACCTCTGATTTCAAGTTTCTTTACGGAATCACCCACAAGAATATTGATTTTACAGCTTGCCGATGTTCCGTTCTGAGATGCAGTAACAGTAAGGGTGGCAATACCCGGAGCGATACCTGTTACATTACCTTCCGAATCAACCTGTGCTACAGATGTATCATCTATACTGTATGTAATACCGGCATTTGTAAGAATATATCCGGTTTTACTGCGTACCGCAGTTTCTATTCCTGTCTTTTCACCTATTGAAAGGTCTATATAACTCCTCTGATTTTCAGCACCGATTTCCTTTGCGTATACTTTTTCAATGGCTTCTGTCTGATCTGCAAAGGGATAATCCTCTTTCAATCCTATATTTGCATAATCAATATCGGTTATACCTGTTCCGAAACCGGGTGAATTATATTTCAGACGGTAGTCTTCATCTCCCATGAATAACGGATCGGCAATTTTTGAAAAGCTGTCCAGCTTACCTCCGAAATAGTTAAACCATTCCTCATATGTTGACATAGGCGCATCACCGCCGATAAGGTATTCTCCGCTGTCATTATAGTATATGTTTCCGTCCGATTCAACAAGTGTATGGTCACGCCATACTTTATGATAATAGATAATATCATCGCTGTTGTATATTACATTGTTTAGTGATGTCTTATTCGGATAGTCATCCTCAATATTAAACAGTTGAATAGCTCCCTGCAGTGTATCCGGGTTATCAACAATAAAGTTATTTTCAACCGAATTGTTTTCACCCTTTACCATAAGCGGAGAATATACCATGCTCACGCCTTCTTCGGAATAAATATTTCTGATTATATTTTTACGTACCAATGTGTTTTCGCATCGGTCATCAAGATATATTCCAAAGCAGAAATTAAAGGGTACTGTCGAATCATGAACATCATTTCCGTATACTATGTTTCCTGTATCTACATTCCAGAGATTTATCGGTCCGGTATCATCTGAATCAAGATTTGCTCTTGAACAGTCATTGAATGCAATAATATTATCGGTAGTATGACCGAACACCTGTCTGTTTTCATAGGTAGGCTCATAGCCTTCTACCGTTTCTCTGTATGACCAGTCATAAATATCAAATCCCGCAAGACTTATATCATATCTGTTTGAATTATATACAAGATTGTTCGTTATACGGTTATATCCCGATGAGAAAACGTGCACTCCCGAAGCCTCGCCGTATATCTGTCCCACGTCATGGATATGACAGTTATTTACAATATTATTTCTCATTGTTGTTCTGATATATCCCTGATAATTTCCATAAAATTCAATACCGCAGCGTCCTGCATTATATATATGGCAATTTTCGAAAACATTATTCTTACACCAACCGTTTAAAGATACCGCATTAAATCCGGTATTTTTTATTGTACAGCTGTCAAATGTTATATTTCGTGCATATTCCATTCTGACGCCGTTGCCGCCGCTTGTGGTATTTTTTATTGTAATGCCTTCAAACCGAATATTTTTTACCGGTTCATTTTCATTATTACCCTGAAATTTAAGCAGATCACCGTCAATGGCTGTAACTTCTATATCATTTTCGGAAGGTTTTCCGTCACAGGGAATATAGTATATGCTTCCGTTGTGATCGTTATAAAATTCACCCGGCTGATCAAGAAAATCCATTGAATTCTGTAAAAAATAACGATTGCTCTCAGATGCATTTCCGCTCAGCGTGCTTGCTATTGATATAAGACGTGTATTAAAATCAATCCCCGAAACATCTTTCACATCGGTAAACCATCCGCTGTGCCAGTATGAGATCTGAAGATGTGATGTGTCTTCAAATTCTGTATAATCACCCTCATTATAATATACCGCATTTCCGGAAGCTGTTTCATCCGGTTCCCATGTATTCCAACCGGTATTTGGTGTTCTTGCTGTTATTCCCCGCTGACCGTTTTCATACAAATACTGAGTATTCCATTTTGTATTTATTCTTCCGACATAAATATTGTCTTTATAAGGTTTCCATATTGTGACCTTTCTGCCTCCTGATATTTCTGCGGTTTCACCGGGCATACTTTTATATGTAACTGTAAAGTGATTCTGTCCCGAATCCTCAGGGGTAAAGGTTACAGTATTATCCACCTCATATATTCCTCCGCCCAGCCATACCTCAATATCACGATCCATGCCTGCTGCAATAAGCTGACGTACTCCTTCTTTTGCAGCCTCTATTCCAAGATAGGGGCTGTTTTCTGTTCCTCGTCCTCCGCCCTCTCCCGGAATGGCATATATTATTTTAGGTTCACTGTACGTTATGTCAAGCAAACCGTTTAATTCTTCTATTTGCTCCGCATCGCGCTGACTATCCAATGCATCACCCGGTTCGCTTATAAATATAATTCCGTTATCATTCTGAAAAACACACCAATCCAGAGCTTTTACAAAAGGTACGAGCGGCACCATTAATACTCCGTCTGTTTCCTGAGGGGGATTATCAAGCTCCACTTGTTCTTCTGTCAGATTCTTAACGGTAATGTTTTTCTCACCCGGTTTAAAGTCAATCATATAAGTAGAATGCATGACCTTTACTTTTCCGGTTAAATCATCTTTCTCAATAATACCTCCTACTGTATCAACAATTAAATCAAGAGGTACAAATACATCATTGCCTATCAGCTCCGGCACCTTGCCGCCATACTGATTCAAATTAATCCGCTCATTATTTATATATGCAATTTCATTGCCGATTTTAAATACGGCACCTGTATTCATTCTTTCTTCCATATCGGGATATGTATTTATTACTTCTGCTTTGGGAGGTTTTTCACGTGTGTACTCCAATGCAGCAGTTACTCCGGGAATGTTTGATAACATGATAACAGCAGCAAGAGCCGGTAATAATCTAAATTTTCTCACGCTCACATCTCCTTTCAGTTATTATAAATTACTATACTTCTCGGATCGTCCGACTGACGATTTATAACTATTCTCGAACAGTCATTCATATAAGAATTATACGGCATTATATCCTGAACAGTTCCGGCTGTTATATGATTCTTTTTAACCGATCCGTCATATACGTAAACCTTAAATCTACTGAGTTCAAAAGAATCAAAATCTACGCCTTCAAAGGGAATATTACCGTTTACAAGTCCCGCAGTCATTACAAGACCGGATTCTTTATCCGTACGGTAAACATATTTATATGTTGAAGAAAATTCACCGTAATTATATGTTGTATTATCTTCATGACTGTAACATATCTGAATAAATGTAACTTCTCCTGTGGAGTTTTGCGAATAACGAATTATATCTCCGGTACCAAGAGCTCTGTAGGAGGTTTCATTGTCAGTTGTTACTTCAATTTGTTCAAGATTAAAGTCCGGAGATACATCTAACACTTTTTCTCCTTCATTTCCGAACAGATAAAGCTTCTGCACTATTTCATCGTCTTCATTCAGCCCTGTTTCCCATCTGTCTACAACAGATATAGGTGAATCGTTTTGTATATCACCGCTGGAAACACTTCCAACATAAAATACAACAACATCTGCTCCCAAATTTTTATCCGATGTATGATATGCTTCTACTATATCCTCCGTACTTGTTCTTGAAAGCATATAATCTACTGTTTTAACCGAATATATCTTATCCTTATCAGCCATATTTGGATCCTGAGGAACAATAAATATAATAACATCTTTACTTAATACTATTTGTCTGTCAGCAATGGAACGTTCATACCCATAACTTTTTGATTTGATTGTTCTTCCGGGATTTCTGTATGAACAATATAAATTATCAGATGATTCATTTTCCGGTAATACCAGTTTTTTAATATATCCATCTTTATCAGTGTCATACATAACAACCTGACGAAGTATATCTGCGCCGTCGCTCTGATATTCAATCGAATCAACATCACGCAGACGGTTTATTATTTCCTCGCCTTTATAGCGTTTACCGTTAATATTAACTGATGATGTACATTGGAAAGTCTGTAAAACGCCATCACCTTCAGGCAGAAGCAGCTGAATCATTGCATTTTCTCCATAATCATCCATAAATGCTCTTGTAAGATATGCAATCTGATTTTCAATTTCTTCCAACGAAACACCTGCGATATATCCTAAAACATCCAGATAGAATGTACCGCTTCTTCCTGCTTTTATTGATGTACCGGATTTAATCAGTTCAGGACACAGTCTGTATTCGGTATCATCCATCACAATATATTCCTCTGTTACAGATGTAACGGTTGAACTGATTTTACGGTCGGAAACCTCTATATCTATAAAACTTCCGTCAGGTGCTTCAAGAATTGACAGAACATCCCATTCTCTGAGCATTTCAACGGGGATTTCATTTCCGTAATCATCTCTGATTCGGTATTCTGTTCCTTGCTGCAATGAGCTGAGATCAAGTATTTCTTCATATTTGCCGCTGATAAGGCTTTTATTTTCATTAACCGCCAATACAACCATTGTGCGATAGGAATAAATTCGAACAACAGAAATACCCTTTCCGCTTCCATTGTCTATCAGAACAATTTTTCCATGTTCAGGCACAAAATTGTCCTGTGTTATAAATGTACCTGCCGCAACACCGTTATATATAACAGATGCAGTCACCGGTATTTTTACACTTTTGTTTCTTGTTCCGTCTTCATAGGTAAGAACACCGTCGGAATAATCTGTACCCACCGTTCCTATTTCTGTCACAGTGTTATAATTTGCCGTATCGACACATATAAGTGTCTTTCCGGAATCAGAATTTTCATCTTCATCCTTATAATAAAAATCCACCTTATAACCTAACAACAGATCCGCCTGAGTATCATTTACATCATAAAGAGTTTCATCAATTTTCACTTGTCCCGCTGCCGTGCCTGCGGTACTGCTGTATAATGATGTCTGGCTGTTTGCACTGATTATTCCCTTACTTTTAATTATGTTACGATACTCTCTCAATACAGTCCATTTATCATCCGCATTAAATTCAGCGTGATTATTATTAATTTCGGAAAGTTTCATGTATGGTGCGTCAATAACATTTAATAAAAGACTTACACAATCCGTGTTGGTAAGACCGGCATCGGGATCTGCACTTTTATAAAGGTCAAGTGTTCTTCCAACACTCATATATCCTGAAGGAAATCCACCCAAATATTCTGCCTGTGATGTATATCCGGCAAGACTTACCAGGGTTCTTATTGCCTGTGCAAATGTGATTTGTTTGTCAGGTTCAAACAATCCGTTTCCCGTCCCGATAATCAATCCCATAGATGCCGCACTCATTACGGCATCATATCCGGGGAGATCTTCCGTTACATCTGAAAATTCAATTTCTGTGCTGTAGGCATTACTGTCTGCAATATTCATTACCATCTCAATAAATTCAATACGTGTTACTGCTTTTTCATAGTCAAATTCAAGGCTGTCCTCTATAATTCCGAGAGACATTAAAGTTTTTACAGGCTGCGTCAGAGTTTCTTCCTCTGCATACACGGGGATCATTACAGAGGCTGTCATCACAGCTGTCATAAACAGAGCAATTGCTTTTCTTTTCATCATTTTATATCTCCTTCCGCATTGTAGAGCATTACCGCCGCCTCTGCACGAGTTGCGGTATTTTTAGGTCTGAATGTGGAATCTTCATAACCATTTATAATTCCGTATTGCTTCATTAGTTTTACACTTTCAAGTGCATAGTCTGATATTTCATTCATATCGGAAAATTCTGTACTTTCATTTTCAACCGAAGATAGCATACCCTTGTATTCCATACAATTTTTTATCAGACATGCCATATCCTGTCTTGTAACAGGCAATCCAGTACCGAAGTATTCAGAATCTATACCATTTGTTATTCCAAGAGTAAATGCAATGGAAACAGGCTTATAATACCACGCATCTTCAGGAACATCTTTAAAATCGGATACGGCATTTTCCGCACTCAATTCAAATATTCCCACAAGCATTTTTATAAATTCTTCTCTTGTCACTGTATCTGACGGACGGAATTTACCATCACCGCTTCCGCTAACTATTCCCCTTTGTGCAAGAGATTCTATTGCCGTCTGTGCCCACAATACATTATCAAGATCATCAAAGGGATGTACCGGTTCTGTAGGATTCAATTCTTCCTTTGGAATATTTGTTGAAACAGTCCAGCTTTGCGATGAACCAGAGCCTCCTCCGGATCCGCCTCCTGTGCCTCCGCCGGAACCTGAACCCGATCCGTTATTATTTTCTTTATTATCATTCATTGCATCTTTAAATTCATTTTCCAAATCATCAATATTGCTGTAAGGTTTGTTATTGTAAAGATCAATGTCCACATCGGATGTATCAGACAATTTATTGTATTCTGTAAGATCCCAGTCTAAAGTATCCTCATTGTCATTAAGTATTGTTTTAATATATGCAATATTTGAAATATATTCAAAAGCTTTAAGAATTACCTGTTCGTTAAATCTTTCTCTTACCGCTTCCACACTTGTATAGCTTACATTTCTCAATGTGCCTGCTACAGCTATTCTGTACTTATCTGTCATATACTCTGCATTATACGTTTTATAGCCTGTTGTTTCTTCAAGCATAAATACGTCCTTGTATTTTTTCAAAATAGTATCTGCTGCACTGTCACTCTCTGCCTCTGATAACATCTGGACAGCCATTGCACTGCGTACTATGTCCGCCATATTCTGAGCTGTAATTGTCTGTATCTGCTGAAGTTTTTCCTTTTCTTCAAAAATAAGCTGTGCCATATCAGATTTATTGAGAGTATTGAATAATTCTTCATCTATTCCAAGTATTTCAAGATTCTTTCCTGTTGTTAGTGCCGATAAAAGTTCCTGAGCCGAAGTACTGTTAATAACATCGTCAATACCGGAAATGTCTGCTGCCGAATAGTAATGCAGTACAGCTTCCATTTGCTGACTGTGGGCATTGACATAAACAGGATAATCATATGTCTCTGCATTCATTATAAAGCTGTCGGCAAACTGATTGTCTTCATCAATACCCGACTGGCCTACATATAAAAGCTTGCCGGTAACATCCAATGAACTATAACCGCTCATATCTTCATCCATTATGCTGCTGTCTTCACTCAATATAATTGTTGCCTGTTTTCCCTGTGCCTGCTGAAGGGGAGAACCATAAATTGATATTTCATTTGTATCCTTATTCTGATATGCATTAAGTTCACTCGGTTCTGCATACATTCCTCCCGTTTTTTCCTGTTCTGTTGATGAAACAGGCAAACACAAAGGATTTCTATCTTTGATGTTATCCCATACATAAACTGTATAGATTCCGTTTTCAACGATTGGGGCAGATGTTATAATCTGATTCATTTCTCCGTTATTTTCAATTACATCTCCTGTTACCGTTATGTTTTCAACGCAGCCGTCTTTTTCTGTTTTTAATAATATAAGCACATTTTCATTTTTATCTGAGCTATTTTTAAATGTAACAACAGCTTCGGTATTTGTTCCCATCGAACGAATAGAAACATTCCATATATCAAATAAATCATGTGCAGATGTAAATTTCAATACTGTATTTTCTTCAACTGCTGTTCCTGTTGCACTTTTTATATCCGTACCGAAACGCAATTCATATTTTGACGCGGTATCAAGAGTTCTTTCCGGTTTTAATATAAATTCAAAATCATTTATACTTTCAATAGTAAGAGGAATCGGCTGTTCGTTTCCTTCCTGATATAATTTTACCGTCTCGGAATTAACAGTTCCAGTTTCCATAGGTGAATCAAACATTATTTTCATTTCTCCGCCAACAGGAAATTCTGAAGAATTATCAGAAGGACTGCATTGATTTCTCAGCAGCTTAGGTGCTTCTCCGGCCTTTTTTAAAACAACATTGTCAATCCATGCAACACCGCCGTTATCCATAAATTGTATTTCCAGTTTGGTATGATTGCCTGTGTAAAGTTCAACTGTTTTACGCACCCAGCCTGATGTTACTTCAAATCCTATCTGTTGATCCGGATCTGCCAATCCGTCATAAAACAATTTAAGTACTCCGCCCCAATGATTTTGAGAATTAATATAGTAAGTTAAAATATAATCTGTTTCAGGTTCTACATCCACCGTCTGTGTGGCAATACACCAATGTGCTTCAGTATTATTCAGTTTTAAACTGCTGTTTCCCGAATAAGAATCTTCATCAACCACAGACCAGTGATCACCTAACGACCATCCGTCCGTACCATTTTCAAATCCACCGTTTTTAATTATTTCATCCTCTTCCGGTTCAACTGACGGTTCATCATCATCTTCAATATCATAAACAAATTCTTCATTATTGTCAATTAAGAATGATGACAAAGCCACACTGCTGTCTGACACATTTTTAAGTACAACTGTATGCTGTGTATCTTCAAGATCTTCTGTTACTATTCTGTAAGGGGCACCGTAATTTGTATAAATTATTCCGTAATCATCTCCATCAATTATTACACGTACTCCTTCACCCGAAACTTCATTGCAAAAACCAAAACTCTGACC
>CASFSH010000007.1 GCA_949297205.1 uncultured Bacillota bacterium
CGAGTAAATTAAGTTTAAATTTATCCGTTTTTTTATTAAAAAAATTATTGTAATTTAAAATTTAAAAATTTGGTTATTATGTCATTCACTATCACTTTTATTTGTTAAAAATCAATAAATCTATGTAAAATTATTTTGGAAAATGTTATTAAACATGTTGACAATAAAAAAAATATATATTATAATATAAGTAAATATAGTCATTTACTTGTGTCAAAATGCAGAAAGAAGGAGATCAAAATGAAAAAGAAAATATCAGCTATATGTGTAGCTGTTGCATTGTCTATAGGTGCTATGCCAATTTCACAGGCTGCATCACTTGCTGATCTTGTTGGTACATTACCTGATAGTAAAGTTACCGTGGGAGCAGATATCGAATTAGGAGAAAGTGCATTAGCAACCTATGAAAATGGACCGCTGTCAATAAAAAACAGAACAGAAACTGCCATTAATGTGAATTTCAGAGCATTGATAAAAATGGATGATGTACTTAAACAGATTGAATTATATGAAGCAGGTGCTGAAGTTTTAGGTATTAGTGACACAGAAATTGCTACTGCAACTGTTTCAGGTCAATTTATTGTTACAATAAATTATCCTACCGAGAATTTTACAGTGCCTGAAAGTGTTCTCACCGGTTCTGATATGGCAGGATTTGAAAGCGTAGACACAACAAAGGATTTAAAAGCAATATTTACCGAATCTTCAAGAGATGCATCAACACCGGGTAAATTAGTAATAACAGTAGATGTTAATAATGTTGGTTATCAGACCCTTAAAGATAATCTTGGTGATATGACTTTTACCTGTACTGATGTGGTAATAAATAAGTTTGGTAAATATACCGTAACAGGGGAAGTAACAGGAACTACAACAGTAAGTTGTCCTGATGGTGATTTAAAAAAGATAACATATGATTTTATTCAGGTTCCTGAATTAGCAGATCCTTTAAATGTAGATGAAATAAGTGCAACTGTTGAATATTCTAAGAAAAGTTCAGGTGGAGGAAGCTTATCAGGAGGAACATCACAGCAAGAAAAAATAAGGGTATTAACAATTATTGTAGGCGATGATGAATTAGAAATAACAGCAGATTATACATCCGGTTCAATAATTAATACAAGTGAAATTGACAAGCCTACAAGATCGGGATATATCTTTGATGGCTTCTACTATGATCCTGAGTTCCAGAATCCTGTCGGTGAAACAATTACAATGAATGAAGATACAACAATTTATGTAAAATGGATTGCTGTAGGTACTGAAATTCTTGAAATGGAAAAACACTATGCATACATAATCGGTTATCCTTCAGGTGACGGAAGTGAACTGGTAAAGCCTGATAATTATATTACAAGAGAAGAAATTGCTACGATTTTCTATCGTTTGTTAAAGCCTGAACCAAGAGAAACATTGCATACATTGACAAATGACTTTAATGATGTAGAATCTACAAGATGGTCAAATGAAGCTATTTCAACTGTTGCTAACGGTGGATATATTGAAGGTTATGATGATGGTTCCTTTAAGCCTGCCGGAAATATAACAAGAGCTGAATTTGTAACTGTTACTTCAAGATTGTGTGGTATGGACGGCACAGTTGCACCTGCATCAGATTTTAATGATATTGCAGGTCACTGGGCTGAAGAATATATTAATTTTGCAGTGTCTAAAAAATGGATTCAGGGATATGATGACAAAACATTCAGACCGGATCAATATATAACAAGAGCTGAAGTTATGAAGATTATTAACGGAATGCTGAACCGTCACGTAGATGCTTCCGGAATCATAGATACAGCTAAGACATGGGATGATAACAGCCCGAGTGCTTGGTATTATTATGAAGTAATAGAAGCAACAAATGCTCATATTTACATGAGAGATGAAGGCGAAACTGTTGAAAAATGGCAGGAAGTAGTCGAAAATGACTTGTTGGCAAATATGATTGATCCTGAAGTGGTTGAAGTAGAAGTAGAAGTTACAAAGGATGAAACCGTTGATGAGACAACGGAAACAACCGAAGATGAAATAACAGATACAACTGAAGAGACTACTGATGAAACAACAGATACAACAGAGAATGATGCAACTGATACTACAGAGGCTGAATAATTAAAACTATCAAAATGCGTATCACATTGGTGATACGCATTTTTTTAATGGAGGGAAAAGAATGAATATATATGATTATCCAAATGGAAAGATAAGTGAAGAAATAACCTATATATTGTACAATAAAAAAAATGTAAGGATTGAAAAAATAGTTTCTCAATATAATGAAAGTGAGTGGTATGACCAGGAAGAAGATGAATGGTTTGTTTTATTAAAAGGTTACGCAGAGATAGAATATGAGGATAAGACTGTAAAAATAAACTGCGGGGAAACCTTGTATATACCGGCGCATGTAAAACACCGAGTATCTAAAACAACAGAATGTATATGGCTTTGTGTATTTATAAAGAACATTTAAAAATAGTATGTTTTGTCAGTATATTTGTAAAGACATTATTGTTAAATAGAATATTATTCATCATTGATGAATAATATTAAAAACAATGTTATATCCTTATTGACTTTTTGATTTAATGTAAATATAATTTATATAAAACTGATAAGAATAATTTATTAATTTTGTTATAGAGAAAGGAATTTGAGTATGCCGTCAAGATATGTAAATTCCATAAAAAAAGCATTTGATATTTTGGATATTCTTGCATTTGGCGATATGGAAAAAAATGGTATGAGCCTTACTAAACTGTCAGAGAAGACCGGAATAAAACCAAGTACACTTCATAATATATTACGTACAATGAAAGAATGCGGATATGTTGAACAAAATAAGAAGTCACTTTATACAGCAGGAAAAAGATGTTCTCAGATTGCGGTTGTAAATCATTTTTGTTCGGTACAGTCAATATTTTTGTTCATTAACTGTGAAATGAGGGCACTTGCTGAAAGAACCGATTCATTGGTGTCTTTTTATGTTCTGCATAACGGGTCGAGAATTAATTATGCATGTTTTCAGAACAATAATAATTTAAAAGTTGATTATACAATGCTTGAAAAAAACAATATTTATGAATATCCGTCGGGAAAAATTCTTGTTGCTTATTGCAGTGAACAAGAAAGAGAAAAAATAATTGCAAAAAACGGTTATCCTGACGGAATAAATACAAGGCGTGAATTTATGGAATATGTAAAAGATATTAAATCCAAAAAGGTTCTTTCCAAAAAAAACGAAAATGGTATGACAACAAGCTATGCTACAGCAGTTTTTGATAAGGGTAAGCTGCTTGGCAGCCTTGGGATTAGTATTCTGACGGATTTCTTTTCACAGGAAGATGAAAAAAAATTAACGGGAGAATTAATCAAATCCGCATATATAATAACGCAGTATCATTAAAATTTACATTCTGGCATTTATTAAAACAAGAAATATTTTTACTATGGAGGAATTACTAATGAATGTAACCTGGATAGGGCAGGCAGGACTGCTTATCAAAAAGAATGAATTTAAAATTATGGTTGATCCATACTTATCAAACAGCTGTTATGAAATAAATCCAAATCACAACAGACGTGTTGAGGTTAAGGAAGAATTATTTTCTGAGATGCCTGATATGATAATTATAACACATAATCATTTGGATCATATGGATCCCGAGACCTTAAAAAAATTATTGAACACTAAAAAAAGCATAACCGTTCTTGCACCGTATGAAGCATGGAATGAGGTTAGAAAATTTGGGGGAACACACAATTATGTCATGTTTAACAGAGGCACTCAGTGGTCACAGAACGGTTTTTTGTTAAAAGCCGTTAAAGCAGAACATTCCGATCTTTCAGCTATTGGAGTAATAATTAATGACGGTATTTTAAAATTTTATATTACTGGTGATACGCTGTATAACGATCAAATATTTGATGATATAAAAGAAGAAATAGACGTTTTATTCTTACCTATAAACGGTGTCGGAAATAATATGAATGCTGAGGATGCCGCACGGTTTGCAAGACGTATCGGTGCTAAAAAAACAGTTCCTTTGCATTGGGGATTGTTTGATAATATTAATCCGGCTGTGTTTGATTGCCCAAACGTGGTTATACCGGATTTTTATAAAGAAATTAATGTTACGGAGGAATAATTATGCAGAAATATGTTGTAAATGGTCATGAACCATCATTGCTTCCTGATGAGAAAAAATGGAAATTGATATGGAATGATGAATTTGACGCAACAGAACTTGACACAAGTAAGTGGTATTATCGTTTATATTTGGGTGGAAAAAGACATAAAACCTATATTGAAGATGCCATATCATTCGACGGAAATTCGAATATAGTATTTCATCTTGTAGAGAAAGACGGACAATATTATTCATCTACAATACAAACCGGGGAAAATTATACCGATCGTCCGAACGGTGAAAGTAAGAATGTAAAACCAAAATTTATGCATAAATATGGATATTATGAAGTGAGATGCAAATTACAAAAGGAAAATCCATGGTGGTCAGCATTTTGGATTCAAGCGCCGAATGTTGCCATTTTGCCAAATCCGGAGGAAGCAGGTGTAGAGGTTGATATTATGGAAAGCTTCTCTCCGGGAACATACATTCCGCACTTTTTGCATTGGGGTGGATATGCAGAGAATCATAAAGTCATGAATTCTCTCGGTGAAAACAGATATGCAACACTTGAAGATGAAATAAAGCTCAAAGAAACTGAGGATGGCTTTCATATCTTTGGTATGGAATGGAACAAGGATGGATATACATTTTATGTAGATGGTATTCAGAGTGGTGTACATATTAATTTGCCGGTATCACATACAGAACAATTTGTTTTATTGTTTACGGAATGTAAGGGTTATAGGAATGAAATACCGGGATATATTGCTTCAAATGAATTTGGCTCAGGTTTAAAAGATGAATTTATTGTAGATTATGTAAGAGTTTTTGATGAAATAAAGGAATAATATTTTTGACTATCTTGTGCCATATATTGATATAGAATTTTGTTTATGAATTAAGTAATTATTTTATTAGTTTACGGATTATTAAAATATTATGATTATAATGTTTAATAAAAATAATACCTTTTAACGGTGTAGAATGGAGTATGTTATGATATATAATTTTAAAGTAAAAGATTACGTAAAACCAAAACACTCGAGAAATATAAAAAAATCAAGAATAGGTATCGGATTGGAAAAATTGGATCGT
>CASFSH010000008.1 GCA_949297205.1 uncultured Bacillota bacterium
TGGTTCAGACGGGGATATAACAGGGGTTCGATGTAATTTTTTTTATTATCCTGTTTATGAAAAAGATTCCGGAGTAACGTATAGTTTTGAGGGCAAAAATGTAAAGTATGCTTTTTGTCTTGATGAAGAAGAATGGGAAAAGGATGAAAACCTATACCGCTTGTGGACAACAAATAAAGATGAGTATCTTGAAGAAGAGTTCAAATTGTTTAAGGAAGCAGAACAAAAAAGAAACGAAGCCGGAATTATTGTAGGAACTAATAAGGTTTTATCAATGGCTAAAGCAGAAATAGATATTGATAAAACATATGCTCCTGCATGGTACAAAAATTTAGGCGATAATGTCAGCCTTATTTTGTATGGAATTGCCAAAGAAACGCCCAACAGCCGTGATTGTATGCCAATGCTTAGATTCCAGGGTGATGACGGAGTGCTTTGGTTTGAATGGGGCTTTATGAATGGTTACCAAGACGTAAGTTATGAATTTGAGTGGAATTCGCTAATTTCCTTTGACGGGAAAAATGCGGTGGGAAGTAGCAGCAACTATGAAACGCTTTCAGGTGTGATGACATTTACTGATAAGTATCTTGATAATTTTGCACTGACAATCGGAGAGGAAACTGTTAATTTGACCCCTGACGATTTTAATATATTCGGCACAGATAATCTGTATCATGATGACCTGATCGAATCTGTGAGAATTGTTGATGATGAATACTGGGAGACTGTTGACGATTATATGTTCATTATGTAACAGGAACATATCTATCATTATTAGGGGGCTTGACAAAATGAAAAAATTATTAAAATTAGTTTCGGCTGTAATCTGTGTTATTTGTTTATTCAGTGTTCAGGCATTTGCAGAAGATTATACCCACTATGCTGACGAACTGAAAAGACTCGGTTTATTCAGAGGAACAGACGTCGGCTATGAGCTTGACAAAACGCTTACAAGAGCAGAAAGCGCAGCAATGCTTGTACGTTTATTAGGCGGTGAAATCACTGCCTCAACAGCTCAGTATACCGAAAAATTCTCCGATGTTACAAGTGATAAATGGCACTTCCATTACATAATGTATTGTTATGAAAATGACATTACAAAGGGAACAAGCGAGGATATGTTCTCTCCTGATGATACAATAACTGCCGAACAGTTTGTCACCTTATTGCTAAGGGCATTAGGCTATACCGATACAGAGCCTGAAAATGCATTTCTGACGGCAAACAAAATCGGACTTTTCGGAACACAGTTTTCAACACAGCTTGAAGAAAGCGAAGAATTTTTAAGAAATGAAATGGTATATATCGCATACAGAAGCTTAAAAACCATGACTGCCGACGGCGAAGTTCTTGCGGTGAAGCTTGGCAGAACAGGGGTATTGACACAGAGTCAGGTTAAAGAATTTGATATATATGAATTTGAGGACATTAATGATTTTTTAGATGCTTACTTTGAATAATCAAAAAAAAATTCAACTAAAACACTTGATACTTATAAATTATGTGTTACAATCCAACTATGCCACTAAAAAAATTCGACTGTTAATTGCCATAAAATTGGAATCGGTAGCGGCAATGCATGGATATATGTTAGATTTGATAATCTGCCTTAATAATTACTAATATTTTCTAAGAGGTGCAAAAAATGAAAAAGATATATGCGTATGTTGGATTGGTTTGTGCTGTTGCATTAATATTAATAGTTACAAACTTATTGAAAACAAATAAACCATCTTATAATAACAACTGGATTACGGTTGAATACGAAAACGGCTATTTTGAAAATGTATTATCACAGTATAATGAAGGGCACTCACCATGGAGAAATGACAGATATGAAGTTTCTAAAGAATTTTTGGTGAGTAACGAAATAGAAGAACGTATTTTGGGTGATACAACAAAAATTGGTGAAACCAACAATACATATATTTTTGAAACAGAGGATAAAAAACAAATAGAAGTTCATACTATCGCACCGTTTGACGATTGTAAAATCTATTTTGTTGATAAATACAGATATTTAAAAATATAAGATGCATATCAAAGAAAGAGTCACCTTTTATTAGGTGACTCTTTACAATATCAGTAATTTGCATAAACGATAATATCGCATATCAGTCCGTCATGAACTCTTGCAACGGCGTAATGATGAAGGTCATCATCATGCCAAGCGGTAATATTTCCGTCGGCGTCTTTATCAGCCGAAGCAATTTCGGACTTGTGTATTTCTCCCACAGTACTTATTGAAAGTTTGTTATTTCTTAAAGAATTGTCATAGTAGTAGACTACGGTTTCGGGATGCAGTGCAAGATACTGTGCATTGTCATCAAGACCTGTTCCGTCACTTATTACCAAAACATTGTTGTTAAGTTTATTTGTAATAACACCAAAAATCATTGAACCGTCATAAATGCTGTCCTTTGCCTCGTTTAAAAGCTCGCGTCCTTCCTCATCTGCCACAAGGTCATAATCAAAATTTCTGAACAGCAATGTAACTCTCAATATCTTTCCGGTAAGATTTGCAGAAAGTTTTATAACATCACCTTCAACAAGCTCTGAAATATCATTTACCTCTGCATATGACCATTCATTGACAAGAGGAGTATCCTCATTAATTTCAACATACATTTCAGTACCCATATAATAAAGCAACAGTTTATTTACTATCTCATCATCTGCATTTACAACCTTTTCCGACTCTTTTACAACGGCAAAGGCACCGTTTGCAACTGCTTCTGATTCGTATACACCGGGATAATCATATGAATTGTCCTGATTGTCATTATTTGTATCCTCTTCTCCGCTTGGTGTATTATCATTGTTATCTTCATCAATGTTTTCATCATTATTTGTTTCGTCGTCTGTATTCGGCAGATATTTAACCTCATCTCCGCTTACAGAAAAGTATTTATCACTTCCTATATCATAATATAATCTGAAGATATATCCTGCCTGCGGATATGGGATTTCCACATCCGCCGTACCATTTTCCATAGTAACTGGTGATACGGTATAAAGCATATTATTTTCTTTAAGATAGATTGCGGCAACACATTCACCGTCAATATCTGCTTCTATTTTGGATATAACTCTTTTTGTTCTTGATGTGTACACATTAAATTCTGTATTTTCTTGTGCAATAACTACACTTTGTAAAATAAATAATGCTGTAAGTAAAAATATAATTAGTTTTTTCATGTCATTTCCTCCTGTTCTTTGCCCGAAAGTAACACAAAATACAATATTTACGGTTACTTTTTAACGCTTATGTTTTTCTTTTTAAGTCCGCTTGCTGCGGCTTTTGCTGCCGACATTGTTGTCATATATGCAATCGACAGTTTTACAGAGGCTTTTCTGATAAAGCTGTCATCAAGAATACTTTCAGTATCTGTAGGTGTATTTATAACAATCTGTATTTTCTGATTTATCATAGCGTCCAATACATTCGGTCTGCCTTCATATAATTTTTTGATTGTTTCAACAGGAATACCTGCGTCTTTTATAAGTTTGGCGCAACCGCGTGTTGCAATAATATTAAATCCCGCATCATAGAACATTTTTGCTATTTCTGCAAGACCACCCTTATCGCTGTCATTTACACTGATAAATACATTCCCATGTGTGGGTAAAGGAGTGCCTGTTGCTTCCTGTGCTTTAAGGAAAGCTTCTCCGGGATCTTTGCTGATACCAAGTACCATACCCGTTGAATGCATATCGCGGCCTAAAAGAGGATCACATTCGGAATATGTTTTCCACGGGAACACAACCTCTACAACTCCGCATAAATCAGGATCATTGCATTCTATTTGTTGGAGTTTTTTATTAAGTACAATAATATCAACAGCATGTGCAGTCATATCTATTCCGAAAATTTTCTTTTCTACAGGAATTGCTCTTGAAGAACCGCAAACCACGTCAAGTAAATATATTTTATCATTGTCAATCGCAAAGCGAATATTGAAAAGACCTTTTATTTTCAGTCTGCGGGCTGCTTTTTCGGCGGCTTTGTGTATAAGAGATATGTGTTCCGAAGAAATATTCTGCGACGGCATTATAAAAGCAGAATCTCCTGCATTAATTCCGGCAGATTCGATATGTTCAATAATACCGGGTATAAATATATTTTCGGAGTCTGTTATAACATCAGCTTCACATTCAATTGAATGTTTCAGAAAACTTTCAATAATAATAGGATTATTTTTTGAAATGTTTATTGTTTCTATGTAATCAAGAAATACTCCCGAAGAATATATAGTCTGATAACCCGCCCTTTCGTTATTTAAAGGTTTTACCATGACCGGATAGCCTATCTGCTGAGCTATCGCAATAGCCTCTTCCATATCGTCAGAGGTCTGCGACTGAGGGATAAGTATGCCCGGTTCTTCCATATCAGAAACAAAAGTTTCTTTGTCGCAGGCTTTTTTTATAACTTCTGAACCATAACCGAGAATGTTTATTCCGCTGTCTTCCAGTTCACCGATAAGATCGGTAGATTTATCACCGTTAAACTGCATAATTACACCATCGGGTTTTTCTATTTCGCATACACTTAAAATGTCTTCGGTTGTAAGCGGTTCGAAATATACTTTATCGTATATACCGACAGATGCAGAAGAGGCTGTTGGATTACAGTTAATTATAACTGTTTCATATCCAAGCTTTTTAAGTTCTTCACACGCTTTAACATTACAGTAATCATATTCCATACCCTGCCCGATTTTGTTTGCGCCGCTGCCTATAACTATAATTTTTTTGCAATCTGAAATTTCACGGGTTTTATTATGAGAATAGGTGGAAAAACGCTGATTTACACCAATAGCCTCCCAACCCTTTACCATTCCTATATCAATTCTCTCCTGCCGTATTTCCTTTTCGGAAACATTAAGCAGTTGACTTATGTATCTGTCCGAAAAGCCTTGTTTTTTTGCGGTTATCAAAACAGGCTCAATAGGCATTTTATTTTTAAATCTTAATAATCTGTGCTCCGTTTCACATAATTCTTTCAGCTGTTTGATAAAATATAATTTGATGTGTGTATGTAAAGAAATTTCCTGAGGTAAAATTCCCTTTCGCAGAGCTTCATATATCAAAAACAGCATATCAGAAGTCGGAACAGCCAATCTTTGCATAATATCGTTTTTTGTAAGAGAGGATAGGTTTTTATACATACCCAAGCCGTATTGATTTGTCTGTAATGACCTGACGGCTTTTTGAAGCGCTTCATTAAATGTTCTTGCAACCCCTGCAACATATCCCACCGCTTTCATTGTTGTATTAAGATTATTGTAAGCGGTTTTATATACGTCAAAGGGCCATCTGGGCAGTTTTACAAAAACTTCATCATATGCAAAGCAGTATTCCGATAAAGGTTTTCCTTCAAACTCAATTTCATCAAGAGTCATTCCGATACATAGTTTTGCGCATACCTCTGCAGTAGGTATTCCGGAAACAAGAGTTGAAACAGAAGTGGTACAACTGATTGTTGGCTTTACACTGACAACGGAAAATTCCCCTGTCTCGGGATTCTGTGCAAAGCGTATGTCTGCAAATCCTATTATCTGCATTGCTTCAGCTATTCTTTGAGCATATTCTTTTAATTCTTCTACCTCATTGGAATTAAGCGTCAGGATTGGAGAAACTGAAATTGAATCTCCCGAATGTACACCGAGAGTGTTAATGTTTTCAATTGTAGAAGTAATAATTTTGTTGTTTTTTGAATCTCTGATTACTTCCAGTTCATAGTTGTACCAGTCGGGATGAGCTTTGCTTATTAAAAGATTTCCTGTTGTGCTTGCCTGCAATCTTTCGGTTACAAATTCACGCAGTTCATTTGAGTTATATGCAATGCTGTCCTCATTGCCGGAAAAACCGAATTCGGGGTGAATTAATACGGGATATCCCAATTCATCTGCTGCGGTAAATGCCCGGTCTATTGTCTGAACATTTTTAAATTTATGTGTTTTTATGCCAATTGACTCCATAATGTTTTTAAATTTAATCATACTTTCGCTGCATTCTATTGCATAATACGGAGTGCCCAACAGTTTGACGGAAAATTCATCAAGAATACCCTTAATTTCAAGTTCATGACACAGGGTAAGAGAAGCATTGGCTCCGAAAGCTGGCATTATGGCGTCTGGTGTTTCCTTTTTTATTATATCTGTAAGACTTTGTGTATTTAAGGATTCTATATAAGATATATGAGTAAAATCACTTTCGTTTGCTTCCGATGAAGGATTTGGATTTACCATAATTGTTTTGTATCCTTCACAATCAAGAGTTTTGCATACATTACGGCAGAAAAAATCCAGCTCTCCGGAATTACCCACATTAACAGCACCGGCTCCTATAATAAGAATTTTGTTTATATCGTTTCTTTTCATATAAATTCTCCGTTCTGCTGATTTACAGCGTTAATTTCATTTGTTTATATATTTAGGCTGTACTCTATTTTACGAGCCTGTTTATATCGACTGTTTTACCGATTATAAAAACATGATCATTTTCATCAAATAAATAGTCAGCGTGTGCGGCAGATACCGAACCATCTGCATGTTTGACAGCAACAATATTTATATTGTATTTTTTTCTGATATCAAGTTTTACAATGCTGTGACCTATCCATTCTTTTAGTACCTGTATTTCATAAATGGAATAGTCATTAGATAGTTCAATAAAATTAAATACATTTTCCGTATTGTAAAGAACAGTTAGCTTTTGAACCGCATCACGTTCCGGATAGAATACAGCATCGGCACCGTTTCGGAGAAGAAATTTTTCCTGTATATCGCTGCTTGCTTTTGAAATAACCCTTTTTGCCCCTGTTTCTTTTAAAAGTGATGTAATTTCAAGAGATGACTGAAAATTCTCTCCAATGGTTACAAAACATACATCAAAATTGTTTACCCCAAGAGATTTTAAAACATATTCATTCCGACAGTCTCCTATTTGTGCATCGGTAAAATCCTGTGCAATAGGATCAATTAATTCAGGATTTTCGTCAACAATCATAACATCATTTTTTTTACTTAGTAATCCGTAAGCAAGCTTTTTGCCGGTATCTCCCATGCCTATAACAAGAAATGATCTCATTATCTCACAAACCTTTCAAAATAGTAATAAATATTTTATATGTATCTCTGTACGGCATAATCAACAGCCGTAATATTTATATCGTGAAATTTTTCGGGAATTTTAAACTTTATGGCTTTTTTTAATTCATCAATGCCGATTGACAGTTTATTTGTTTTTGCCGCAACTGCAAGAAGTGCAATATTTAAAACTTTATTTGAATTACATTTATTGCATATATCGTTCCCGTCAACAATAATAAGATTTTTGACATTTTTTTTCAAATAGTCAAACATTTCATTTTCATCATACTGTGCACCGAAATTTGCGGTAGTGGGCATAACCGCTTTATTATTTACAATTACAACACCGTCGGGAGAAAGATAGTCAAGACAACGTACGGCTTCGCCGGGCTCAAAGGCTATTAAAACCTGTGCGGTATGTTTTGCAATAATGGGAGAATTTATATTATCTCCGCACCTTACATGGCTTACAACACTTCCGCCTCGTTGTGCCATACCTATCGTTTCGCTTGTTCTGACATTCATGTTTTTCTGCATTGCAGCATATGCAATTAGTTTAGATGCAAGCACGGTCCCCTGACCGCCGACGCCGCAGAGTAAACAATTATATGTGTTCATATATTAACCTATTCCTTTCATTAATTACAATAGGATTATTAATATTATAACTGTTTAGTATGTTTAATATAATATAGTCATAATATTTAGTTTGGTTTAAACTGATGTAATATAGTTCAAAAACAATACCTTGAAAACAACATTTTTATTCTATGGCATTTACAGGGCATATCTGCATACATAATCCGCAGCCTGTACATAAGCCTTTTTCAATAATAACACCTTTATCGGTATAAACCAATGCAGGACATCCTATTTCATTTATACATTTTTTACATTTTATACATTTATTATTAACTGTCAAATATTTTTGGGGTTTTGAAACTGCAATACACGGAGCTTTGAATATAATAGCTTTTACTCCGGGCAAAGCTGCGGCTTCCTTTACTGCGTTGACCGATTCTTCAAGATTAAAAGGATTTACCGTTTTAATATATTCTAAACCTATACCTTCCAGTATTTTTTCAATGCTTATTTTATTTACTATATCACCCATCATTGTGACTCCTGTTCCGGGATGGGGCTGTTGACCGGTCATAGCTGTTGTGGAGTTATCGAGGACTATAAGCACAATTTCAGTGTTGTTGTATACTGCATTAATAACTCCTGTTATACCGGAAGCAAAAAATGTTGAGTCGCCTATAAAGGAAAAGTTTACTGTATCGGAATCAATGCGGTGTATTCCTTGTGCAATTGTCACATCCGCCCCCATGCAAAGACAGGTATCAACCATATCAAGGGGCATTGCATTTCCTAAAGTATAACAGCCTATATCTCCGGAAAAGACTGCTTTTTTGCCTTTCATTGCTTTTTTAACTGCATAAAAAGAAGCTCTGTGCGGGCATCCTGCACATAAAACCGGAGGTCGTACCGGCAGATTAACATCGGGTTTATAAATTTTTTCACTGTAATCAATGCCCAGAAAATCCGCAATATATCCCATTATACTTTCAACCGTATTTTCTCCGGCAACAGGACTGTTATCAGTATATTTGCCGAATATATTACATTGGAGATTATATTTGCCGCATAGGAAAATAAGTTCTCTTTCAATAACCGGGTCAAGTTCTTCGCAAACGAGGATTTTGTCGGCAGAACGTATAAAATCAACAGCAAGCTTTTCGGGAAACGGATGAGGAGTACCCACTTTAAATATTTTTACTTTATCCCATGCATTAAGCGTTTCCACTGCTTCGCAAACATAAGCATAGCTTATTCCGCCGCAGGCAATTCCGATTTTGCCTGTACCGTTTATAAAATTAAATTTACTTTCACAAAATTGCTTTGATAATTCATCGTATCTTTTTTCAATTCTTATATGATTCATATAAGAAGTTTTGGGGAATATAACCCAACGCATTGTATCCTTTACAAATCCGTCGGGGATATGTATTATTTTATTATCCTTAACCTTAACCGAGGCACAGGCATGACAAACTCTTGTAGTGGGGCGAAGTATAACAGGAGTATTATATTTTTCGCTTATTTCAAATGCTTCAAAAACCATTTCATAAGCCTC
>CASFSH010000009.1 GCA_949297205.1 uncultured Bacillota bacterium
TTGCTTCACCTTTTGGATTCAAAGTACCGTCGCCCATACCGTTAATTATTCCTTTATTAACTGCCCATTTAAAAGCATCAGAAGCATATTCTTCAACCTGATCGGCATCACTGAATTCTTCTAAATCTCCGGTATGCTCCGGTGTCTTTGCGAATCTGTAAAGCATTGCCACAAGCTGTTCTCTTGTTATGCTTTTATGAGGAGCAAAGGTATTATCATCTTCTCCTGATGTTATACCGTTTTGCTTTGCCCATTTTATAGGATTAGTATACCACATTCCCTCCTCAACATCGGCAAATCCATGATCTTCATTAACTTCCGGTTCACCTGCTGCACGATATAATACCGTCATAAGCATTGAACGAAGCATTTGCATATCAGTTCCGAATGTGTCATCGCTCATACCTTTAAATAAACCGTTGTCATTTACATAACATACAGCATCGTAATACCATGTATCCTTATCTACATCTATAAATGAATCATGGTATTCTTTACCGAATTCCACCTTTATTGTTACATTGGAATAAGGCATTGTAAATTTATAGCTGCCGTCTTCATTCTTTGTCAATGCAACCTCATTGTTTTTAGCGTCTATTACTTTTACTGTCTTTATACGGTATCCCTCATCAGGAGTTACCGTCAGGGTTACAGAAGTTCCCTTTAATGCTTGTTTTACACTTGAAGTAACAGTTCCATTTTCCAAAGATGGAATTTCTATTTTATATACGGGATATGTTATTCCGCCGCTGCCACTGCTTCCGCCGGAGCTTCCACCGTTTCCGCTTCCGCCTGAACTTCCGCCATTTCCGCCGCTTCCGTTTCCACCTGTACTTCCGCCGTTTCCACCGTTGTTGTCTCCGTTGCCTTCATCGTCATCTTCTTTGTCATCTTCGTCATCAGAAGGTCCGTTTTCCGGAAGTTCCGGTTCTTCCTCATCGGCAGATACATTTAGAATATCCTGTTTGCTTTGTGCAAGTTCTTGCAAAATTATTTCTTCCGATTCGCTCTTTTCAATTTTTTCAATTCCATCATTCAAGGCTTTTATAAGAACTTCACGGCTGTAATCTGTGAATTCACTCTGATCTATAGAATAATATACTCCCTTTAATTCAGTAACTGCACTATTTTTCTGAGTTACCAAACTTAAACGTTCCTGCAAACGTACTGTTAAGTCTTCATCAATCTGCTGTTGTTCTTTTTCAGACAATTGTTCATATTGTGTATTAAGTGTCTGATATAATTCAAAACTGTCTGTTCTTACTTCTGTAAGAGGTCTGCTTGCAGCATCGTTTAAACTGCTTACCCACTTAGCCGCCGTAGCATAAGCAGTTAAATCCTCGGAATGAACATTTATCTGTTGTAATGCCTCTTCAGCTATTCTTTCAAGATCTTCAGGATTTAAAAGTGTAGAATATTGTTCAAGCTCTTTTACTGTCATTTCATTAAGAGCTGATTCTGCATTGTTATATTCTGTCTCACAATTGTCCTCATTAAGAACACCGTTATTGATATTTTGAAGAACATTATTATGCTTTGATTCCCATTTTTGTACTATCTCTTCAATTCTATCATTTTTTGTCATTACCAATGCCATTTCTTCAGCGGCACTGTCACAATAAAAACTCATATTTTCCGGATCAATTTCTTCTCTTATCAACATTTCTGTAGCATAATATACATTTGAAATCAAATCCCAGTCCTCAGAAGTGTAATCACTGCTTGAATAACTGTTAAAGGTTTCTTCAAGTTGTGTGAGATAAGGTTTTTGAAGCTCCTCAGCAGGTGTTTTCCAGACAGCATATAAAACTGCGGTATCTCCCTGAGATGATGCAAGATTCTTAACATTTGCACCCCCGCTGTATCTTACCTGTTCATCAGGCTGATGTGACCAACCGGCAAACTCTTTACCATCAACGGTAAAACCACATTCATTCAATGTAAGATCTGTATTATAAACCGCTGATTGATCTTCCATACTTCCTTCAGCTTCTTCGGAATTTGCATCGTATCTAATTGTATACTCAACAGGTTTCCACTGTGCGTATAAAGTAATTCTTCCGCCGTTATATTTTCCTGACAAGTTCTGAACGCTATCAGCGTTTTCATATGCTGTCCCGTTACCCTTTGGCATCGTATTCCAGCCTTCAAATATATAACCGGTTCTTGTGAATGCATTTTCGCTAAGTGTAAACTCTTCATCATATACAGCTTCCTGCGGCTGCATTACTCCATTACCGCCGTTAGCTGAAAAATACACCTTATAATCGTTGGCAATTCTTTTTGAATATATAATTTGTCCCTGAGCAGTAACTGTATCTGACAATTCAACTGTTAAATCTTCATCCTCAAACCATTTAACCCTGTCATATCCTAAAACAGGATCCTGCTCCTGCAATGATGAAATTTCAACTTTCAGCAAAGGCAGATTGGGAAGAATTATTTTTTCTAAAAGGTTATTTGATGCCGCAAAACCTCCTCCTGCCACCGAAAGATTTGTATTATTACTCAAATCAAGTTCTGCTAATTTATTGCTTGCAACATTTAAAAACTCCAAATCAGAAAGAGTGCTGATATTAATAGTCGCAAGTTTATTATCAAATGCCTCTATTACTTTCAGTTTTACACTGTCTGTTGTATCAAGCCCCGTTAAAAGATTTGTTCTTACATTAATCCATTCAAGACTTGTATTTCCCGCAATATTAAGGTTTTCAATATAATTATATTCACAACTTAAAGCACGAAGCTTTTGTTTATTTGAAACATCAAGTGATGTAAGTCGATTGTAATTACAGCTAAGACTTGTTAATTCCGACTGATTAACAAGAGATAACTCTGTTAGTTGGTTATTACTGCAATTCAAAGTTTTAAGTAACGTATTACCTGACAAATCAAGAGAACTTAATGTATTTCTTGAACAATCAAGTTCCTCAAGATTCATAAAAACCTCTATACCTTTCAAATCTGAGATATTTTTTCCTGATACATCTATACTCTTTATCAGTACTCTCTCATCATAACTTAATATTCCATCCTCACCAATACCGTTAAGGTTATTCTTATCCAGTATCCAATTACGGAATATTTCATCAGTGAATGTATCATTCACATTAATATCAGAATAAATATCTATACCGATATTTTTTTGGTGAGTGTTGTCATTCGCCGCAACTGCGACTTCTGATATGTTCAGCAACATAAAACCTGCCGCCAAAATGCCGCTCATCAAACGTTTTTTCATTTAATGTCCTCCTTATTTATATTATTATATTTAGTCCGACTCTGCCGGACGTATAAAATTATAACATATACCGAAATGTTTTTTCAAGCGGTAATATATGGGTAAACTCAGATATAAAGCCAAAAATAATGATATATACCTTGTTTTTCGCTCCATTAAAACCTGCCACATAATTCAATGTAGGACACGCAATATT
>CASFSH010000010.1 GCA_949297205.1 uncultured Bacillota bacterium
TGAAAAATATAAAAATATTGCAAAATCGCATCTTGATATTTCTCTTAAAACCGTTATCAGAAAAGATTTTACAACTTATCACACATATTATTTTGATATCAATACAGGTGAGCCGCTATACGGAAAAACCGCACAGGGTTATTCTGATGACTCCTGTTGGGCAAGAGGACAGGCGTGGGGGATTTATGGAACAGCGCTTGCATATAAATACACCAAAAATCCTGAAATTGAAAAGATATTTAACGGATTGACTGATTTGTTCATAAGCAAGCTGCCGGCAGATTATGTGCCTTATTGGGATATGGTATTTTCTGACGGCTCGGGTGAAGAAAGAGATTCTTCCGCAGCCGCTATTGCAATTTGCGGAATACTTGAAATGAACAAAAGCTTTCAAAATAAAAAATATGTTGATATTGCGATGAAAATGCTTAAATCACTTAGTGATAAGTACAATCTTTGCGGAGATGAAAGTTCAAATGCCATATTGTCCGATGCTATGTACTCGAAACCTCACGGGCATAAAGCAGAAGCTAATATCTGGGGTGATTATTTCTACATGGAAGCACTTATGCGTGTTATAAATCCCGATTGGGTTGTTTATTGGTAGAGGGAAAATGAAATTTACAGAAATAAAATTTATATATGAAGAAAAAAACAGCAGGGAGAATATAACTGTTGTCATTAAAAAAAGCATTTAATAATACAGTTTTAAGTCCGTTTTATTGGCTTAAAACAGAAGGATGAATAATAAGATGTATACAAAAAAAGAACTTACAGAGCAGATAAAAGGGCTTGGAATTAAATCCGATGATGTTATAACAATACATATGTCATTAAAATCAATCGGAGAGATAGAAAAAGGTGATAAAACAACTGCTGAAATTTTTATTGAGGCAGCAAAAGAGGCGGTTCCGGACGGACTATTGGTTATACCGTCTCACACTTATACTAATATAAGAGAGGTTCCAGTGTTCAATATCAGAGAAACGATGCCTTGTATTGGCGCAGTGCCGACCGTTGCGGTAAAAATGGCAAATGAAGCGTATGATAAAGGTGATAAGACCTGTGTACGTTCGTTTCATGTGTCACATTCTGTTGTTGCATTCGGAGAACGGGCGTATGAATTTACAAGAGATGACAGCAGTGCGAAGACGCCGATGCCGTCGTTTGGAAGCTATGCAAAGCTTAAGGAATATAATGCCAAAATTCTGCTTATAGGGGTAGATTTTAGCAGTAACACATTTATTCATATGATTGATGAATATACGGCACCTGAAAAATTATCTCCGGAATATCCGATTACCGGGATTGATTATGATGGAAAAGAATATCAAAGATATGCAAGAAATTGCTCCGAACGAGCAGCCTTGTATCCGCAATATCAGCCGTTTTTGGATAAGGAAGATGCACTTTCTTACGGGAAAATAGGTGATGCGAATGTTATTGTATGCGATGCAAAAAAGATGTTTGAAATTATAGTTAAAATGAAAAAAACTGGTTTCAAATTGCAGGAATGAGGAGAAATAGAAATGGAGAATCAAACAAAATTCATAATACAAATGGATGCTGACTGTGGCGAGCTTGCAAATATACCGGAGGACAAGCTTATAGAATGGCTTTTCTACTGCATTGATAAAAAAAGCATAAAAACGGATACAATCTTGTGGGAAGGACATCCGTTCATTGAACAGGAAAGTCCTTGCAATAACACGGCAAATTATAAAAAATTCCGTGATAAAGGTATAAATATTATGCAGGAAATCATAGATGAATGTCACAAGCGTGGAATTAAAGCATATTATCATCACCGTTTTTCAGAGGTTGACAAGGTTTCTTCTCCGGAAGCTAAAAAGCATGGATATAAAAATGATACCAGCATAGGAAGAAATGAAATAAAACAAAAGCATAAGGATTGGCTTATAAAGACCTGGTGGCAAGAGGGGCTGTGGAATTTGGCGTCCTCAGAGCTTCAAGAATTTAAGCTTGAGTACATAACAAAAACTATGACAGAGTATTCATTTGATGGAATTTGCATAGATTTTTTAAGGCATCTTCCATGCCTTCCGGTAGGAAAACAATGGGAATACAGAGAATGTGCAACCGAATTTATGAGTAAGCTCAAGACTGATATGAATAATCTTAAACGCCCTGTTGCAGTCGGGGCAAAGCTCCCCGAAAACGGAGAGGCGTGCCGTGCCGATGGATTTGATGTTGAAAAATGGGTGAAAATCGGTGCAGTTGATTTTGTTATCGGAGGAAGCAGAACGATAAATCCTGATATAGGATGGTATAAAAAAATTACAAGGGACAGTAATACTTCTGTTTACTGCTGCTGGGATACATGGCATGTTTCGGACGCATATCATCATCAGACACGTGAATTTTACCGTGGAATGTTGTCTAATTGGGTAGATCAGGGTGTTGACGGTATAGTTGCATTTAATTTTTCGCCGGCACCGGTTGAGGAGCTTTTAAAGCTTTTGCCTCCCGATGAGATTAAAAATTGTCTGGGGCGTGATTTTTCTGATTTTTATAATATTCTTAATGAAGAAAATCAAAAGGAAAAGGCTTTAAAATATGTTGCGGAGAGACGAGGCGGATATCCGTTTTTAACAGGCTGTGGCGGAAATAATGTTTTTGCACCGCTCCCTGAACCTATTCCGAATGATGAAACACCGCTTGATATAAAAATTGACGTGTGCGGACAATTCGGCGACAGAAAAGCGGAGGCAAGATTTGTTATAACAAATGCAAAATCATTCTGCGATAAATTTAAAATATTTTTGAACGGAGTGGAAATAGAGAATTTCGAAGAAGACTACTATTATATGGACCGGCAGATTTTTTGGCCCGAACCGCAGCCGATTACATATTCTAACGCTTGTTATAAATCAAATCCGCGACCTATTCTGGAGATAAAGGCCGATATTGATGCCGGTCTTTTGAAAAACGGAGAAAATAAGCTTTCAATAGCTGTTATTGACAGAAGAAACTATATGCTGGATTCGGACAGTATAAATGTTGAACGTGCAGAAATTCTGGTAAACGAGAGGTAGAAAACATGGAATTTAAGGAAGCTAAAAGCAGTTCGAAGGGCAAAAAAGAATTATATGTAAAAGGAATAAAAGCTTTAATAGATAGAAAGCAGACAGAAAGTCTTAAAAAAAGAGATGAATATGCGAAAGGAATATTAAAAAATCCTGAAAAATACCGACAGGAGCTAAAAAATATATTAGGCTGGCCATTAACAGACAATGTTTCAAATCAAATTCCAGATGTAAAATCAGAAAAATTATTTGAAAAAGAAACCTATAATATATACAGAATGAGTTTTGAAGTTTTAGAGGATGTTTGGCTTACGGGTATTTTAATAAAACATGATAATAAAAAAAGACCGTTAATTTTAGCACAGCATGGTGCATTGGGAAGCCCTGAGCTGATATCGGGATTTTACGGCTCTACATCTAATTATAACGATTTTGTAGAAAGAATGTTAAAATATGATGTAAATATTTTTGCACCTCAGCTTTTGATTTGGGATGAGAAAGAATATGAGATTGAATTTTGCAGGGCATTGCTTGATTCAAAGCTGAAAAGAGTCGGCGGATCGATTACTGCCGTGGAGATTTTCGGACTTATGAGAATACTTGATTATTTTGAAAATCAAGATTATGTTAAAAACTTCGGTATGGCGGGACTATCCTACGGAGGATATTATACAATGCTTATGGCTGCTATTGATACAAGGATTAAATCGGCAGTATCAAGCTCATTTTTCTGTAGCGGAAATGTGTTAAAGGAATTTTGTGATATATATTTTTTTGATTTGGGAAATAAAATGTCATGGGCTGAAATTATGATGCTGGTATATCCGAGGCAGATATGTCTTGCAATAGGGGATAACGATTCGGGATTTCCGTACAAAGAATCGATAAAGGAATTTAATAGGCTTGAAAATTTATGCAAAGAGGTCGGAAACGAATGGGTTGATTTTATCGTTTTTAAAGGAGAACACGAGTTTTTAAAGGACGACATTCCTTTGGAACGAATGACAGAGCATTTAAAGATGATTGTAAAATCATCATATATTAATAATTCAAAGCCGATTAAAACCTGACTTCTAAAAGTTTTACAATCGGCTAAAAATTAATAATATAAGGAGTGTTTTATAATGGATAACAT
>CASFSH010000011.1 GCA_949297205.1 uncultured Bacillota bacterium
CACGTTCCCTTCCCGAACACGGCAGTTAAGGGCTCCAGCGGCGATGGTACTGTAAATTTGACTATGGGAGAGTAGCACGGCGCCGGGAATTTTTTTACCCGCACTCGCGTTTCGCACACACGAGCGCGGGTCTTTTTTTTGTATATACACTATGCCTGATCCTCTCCCAAAGCTGTTCCGCGGTATTTGGGGGAGAAGAAAATCAATTTCTCTCCCGTCGACAAGGTGAAACAGTTGCCCGCTGATTTTTTCCATTACTGATTTGCAATCAAAGTTTCCTAGGCTATCTTACTTTTATCGGCAGAATATGATGCCATATTGCATCATATTGACTGCTAATTTATGAATCTGGAGAAACTGTCTCCTGTTTTTTTATGAAAAATAGAACCATTATTCTCGCATATGGCAAAATGAAGTTATTTTATAAATCAATTAAAATAGTACAATATTTATTGATTGTTATATCAATGGGGTTATTGTGTTCTTGCATATCGGATGTTTCTCAAAATCCACAGTATAATTACGGCTTCATATATAATCATGTCTATAAAACAATTGATGAAATTTTACTGCATAAAGATCCAAGTAGTAAAAACCTTTATTTTTTGGAACAAATGGGTGATGTTGCCAAAGAATATAGGTATAATTATTTATCTACGAAAGGTAAAATGGTGATTTTGCCTAAGGGCACTTTATTTAGGGTTGAACAATTAATACGAGATATAAATCCTGAACAGAGTACTCTTTTTGTTAAAGTCAGAATATTAAATGGTCATTTTAAAAATATTCAAGCCACATGTTTTTTGCAAGTAGACAAATATACAAACCCAATAGAGCGCGATAAGAGTTATAAAGAATTACGGTTGATTGCAAAAATTCCAGATCCTGCTGTTGTAATTGATTTGGGAGAAATGCCGGAATATAAAGATGAAAAATCAATCCCGGAGCCGGAACCAATCACATACACACCGTAACCATAAATACGTGTACGACGGTTACAAACTGGTCGAACTCTACGACAACGACACGCTGCTGGTAGCTTCACGTGGCGCCGAAATCTGTCGGCGGTCTGGATGTGCCGGTAAGTATGACCTACGCGGGTATCATGCGTGGGAATAAATGGTTCTGTTTTTCAGTAAAAAACAGGTGACACTTTTCTCCATGTTAATAAATTGACAGTCAATACGATGCAACATAACAGTGTGGAAACTCCTCCTCAGTAGTGTCCGATGTTTTGCACACATTTGTTTCTGAGTGATTACAGATGACAAACGTGAGTTGGCGCAGCCGAAGCAACCGACCGACCAGAGAGCTCCAGCAGGTCGGTTGCGCAGACGTTATTGCAATATTGTATGCAGGATAAAGATATAACCAAATTTGCAATCTGAATGTTGCAGGATATAGTAATTCAAAGGCTTTTACACCGATTGTCCAATGAAAAGTTGTCTAAGCGGGGGAGAGGCACACAATGTACGAAAAAATATTAAAAAATTTTAACTTTTATCAGAAAGTATTATGGGGATTGACTATCTCCGCTATATTAACGGGTTGCTGCTTATCAGACAAATCGTTTGATAAAAATGATTATATCATTTTTGAACCTGTTTCTATTTCTTATATGAAATATATT
>CASFSH010000012.1 GCA_949297205.1 uncultured Bacillota bacterium
AGCAGAGACAAACATTTTTATAACATGGTTATAATGATGATTGTCTTTTTTTACGTTTATCTTATAATTCTATGTATTAAATGTGAATTTTCTTTAACATTAATTGACAAGGAAGGTTAATGTATGATAATATAAAATAAAAATCGGAAAAAAGAGGTGTTTTTATGAAAAGAAGAATAACTGTTTTGGCAGCTGTTGCTTTAAGTGTATCAAGCGTTGCGGTAGGAGTTTTTGCACGAGATATAATAGATACCATTGAAGCGCAAATCAGACCTGATTTTACCATTGCCGTTGACGGTAAAGTACAGAGCTTTAAAAATGCGAACGGTGAAACGGTATATCCTCTCCTTTATGAAGGTACAACATATCTTCCGGTGAGAGCAATCGGCGAGCTTATGGGAAAGACGGTATACTGGTATGAAAATGATAAAAGAATTGAACTGAACACTGTAACAAGCACAGTGACGGATGCGGACGTAATTATTACGGGAGATACAAAACCGCAGACAGGCACAACTACCGGAAATAATACATCATCAGCAGGAGAAATAACGTCAGAACAGGCAAAAAACATCGCGTTGGATAAAGCCGGTTTGACAGAGAATGACGTAGTATTGCAAAAAGTTCAGCTTGAATATGATGACGGCAGAAAAGTATATGATGTGGAATTTATGAAAGATGCATACAAATACTCCGCAGAAATACTTGTATCGGACGGAACTGTTATTTCCTGGGAAGAAGATGACAAAAACATCTATCAGAATCAGACAGGAGAGATAACAATTGACGAAGCTAAAAAAATCGCGCTTAATAAAGCAGGACTGACCGAGTCGCAGGTTACCTTTATAAAGGCAGAGTTGGATTTTGATGACGGACAGAAAATATATGATATTGAATTTATTAAAGATATGGAAAAGTATTCCGCAGAAATACTTGTGTCCGACGGCAGAGTTGTATCATGGGAAGAAGATAGGCGATAATTTTTTATACTGAAAATAAAAACGGCCGGGGAAAATGAGTAATGCAAAATAACTCATTTTCCCACAGCCTTTTTTTTATTTCAAAAATTACGCTTGGCTTGTTGAAAATATCCCAAATTATTTCATAAACAGAAAAATTATTCCTGCCACAAAGGAAGCAGCAGTACCGTAAAGTATTACCGGACCTGCTATGGTGAATATTTTTGCGCCTACACCGAGAATATATCCTTCTGTTTTTGCTTCAATGGCGGGGGAGGCAACGGCATTTGAAAAGCCGGTAATAGGAACAAGAGTACCGGCACCTCCGTGTTTTGCAAGTTTGTGATAAATATCCAATCCGGTAAGGAGTACGCCAATAAATATCATTGTAACCGAAGTGGCGCTCCCTGCAATATCATCACTAAGCCCCAATGATTTATAAAAAGAAAGAAAACACTGACCGACTACGCATATTGTTCCGCCTATTAAAAAGGCTTTTATGCAGTTTTTTAATATTTTTGACGTGGGCGATTTTTTCTTTACAAGGGATTGATATTCCTGCTGACTCATTTTGCTGCTCATATTTTTAATTCCTCCTGATATATTCTGTATGTTAAATTATTTGTAATTGTAAAATAAAAAGTTTTATAATGAATTAATGTTATTATTTACAAAAGTATTCAAATTATGAATAAAAAATAAACTTTTAAATAAATCTCGTCAATTTACTTGATATATTGTTAAAATAGAGGTATACTAATATAAATACAATATATAACCTGAGTGCAGACTGCAATCTGTCGCAAGCTCTGTTTTTTACAAGCAAAGCGGGAGCATTGCTCCGATTAAAAATGTATGTCTGATTATTATGTGAACCGTCGAAAGGCAGAGGGATTTAGATATGTTCGGATACATAGACATTTCACGCAACACCATATCTGAAGAAGATAAGAAATTATACCAAAGCTACTATTGCGGATTATGCAAGGCAATAGGAAAAAAATCACAGGTTTTCAGAATGGGACTTAATAACGATCTTGCTTTTTTGGCGGTATTGTTATCCTCCGTATCGGAGGAAGAACCGAAAATAAAGGAAAATCAAACTTGCATAGCACACAGAATAAAAAAACATGACGAAATAATTTTCGACAGTGTTATGGATTACACAGCCGATATGAATATTTTGTTGGTTTATCTTAAGATATGTGACGATGCTGCGGATACGAAAGGTATTTCAAAAAACATATTGAAAAAAATGCTGAAAAGAAGCGTTGAAGATGTTGTTTCCGTTTACGGTAATCTGGGAGATTACATTAAGGATAAACTGTCAAGACTGGACGAACTTGAAAAGGAAAAGTCCGGGTCCATAGATGAAACAGCAGACTGTTTTGCGAAAATTACAGAAGCTGTTTTTGCCCCTGATTTTATCAAAGACGAAAATACCAAAAAGATTTTGTCGTGGATGGGATATAATCTGGGCAGATGGATTTATATAGTGGATGCATATGATGATCTGGAAAAAGACAGAAAAAGCGGAAATTATAATCCTTTCATATGTGCCGGTGAGGACAATTCGCCGGAACTGAAGAAAACTACTTACGACGCATTGGTACAAACTCTTACGAATGCGGCAAATGCATATGATTTGCTTACGGTATACCGTAATGATACATTGCTTAAAAATATATTGTATAACGGGTTATTCGGGAAAATGAACAGTATATTCACCGGAATGGAGGAAAATAATGAACCCATATGAGGTTTTGGGAGTAAAGCCCGGGGATGATGAAGAAACAATAAAAAAGGCATACAGAAACCTTGTTAAGAAATATCATCCCGACAAATATGTCAATACGCCTATGGCGGAAATGGCAAGCGAAAAAATGAAACAGATAAATGAAGCCTATGATATGATAGTAAATAACAAAAATACCGGAAACGGATACGGAGGCGGTTACAATACCGGATACGGCGGAGGTTACGGATCATACGGGGGATACGGATGGGGAAACAATTCAGGATATGATTATTCAACAATCAGCTTTGAAACGGTAAGACGGCTGATTGCGGCAAGACGTATATTTGAAGCCGAAAATATGCTCAACAACCTTCCTCGTGATGCACAGTGGTATTATCTTATGGGTTTGGTTTATGTAAATAAAGGCTGGTATAATCAGGGCATTGAATATATTAAAAGAGCCGTGCAGATGGATCCGGAAAATTTGGAATATCGGTCTGCACTTAACAATATTAACAATAACGGGCAGAATTATAAAAATGTTGTATTTAATACCGGAGGCACATCATGCGGAATATGTTCTTCTCTTTGTGCGTCGTGGTTTTTATTCAGATGCTGCTGCGGATGCTGAATGTGGATATAACATGATTATATAACCGACAACAGGGGATTGTTGAATTGTTTTGAAAGGAGATTAATAAACTAATTATGAATGAAAAGGAACAACATATAACCTCCATAGGCGGACAGGCGATTATTGAGGGCGTTATGATGAGAGGACCGTACAAAACCGCAAATGCGGTGAGAAAGCCTGACGGTGAAATTGTTTGCGAGGTAAACGAAAACGGCACAAAATCACGTCCGAAAATCTGCAAGCTGCCCATAATAAGGGGCTGTGTCAATTTTATTGACAGTCTTGTGATAGGTATGAAAGCCCTTATGTTTTCGGCTGAGTTTATGGATGTGGAGGAAGAAGAACAAAGCCAAAGCAAATTTGACAAATGGCTGGAGGATAAGTTCGGTGATAAAATCAAAGATATTGTTATTTATGCGTCCATAGTTTTATCTTTATTTCTCAGTATAGGATTGTTTATATTTATTCCTTCCATTATAACAGGCGGTCTTGAATGGCTATTTGAAATGTTTGGACCTTTGAAAAAAATATCCGAAACAAGAGTATTTACAGGTCTGTCGGAAGGTATTATACGTATGATAATATTTGTGGCATATCTTGCGTTGGTATCAAAAATGAAGGATATAAAAAGAGTATTTGAATATCACGGCGCCGAACACAAGACAATTGCCTGCTACGAGGACGGGAAAGAGCTTACGGTGGAAAATGTAAGAAAATACACACGTTTTCATCCCAGATGCGGAACAAGCTTTTTGCTTTTTGTCATGATTATAAGTATATTGCTGTTTATGCTTTTACCGAGATTCGACGGTTATATAAGAATAGTACAGATACTTTTGAGAATGGTAACAAGACTTGCGTTGCTTCCGGTTGTTGCCGGACTCTCCTATGAGGTTATAAAGCTTGCGGGAAGAAGTAAAAACAAATGTGTAAAAACACTGACAAAACCCGGTTTGTGGCTTCAAAAGCTTACAACAAGAGAACCGGATGACAGTCAGATAGAAGTTGCGATAGCTTCAATGAATGCAGTTATACCCGAAAACAGGGAGGAAGATAAATGGTAATAAGGGAAGCTTTGAAAAATGCTGTTTCAAAATTGAAAGAAAACGGAGTGGAAAACGCTGTTTTTGAAGCTCATATGATTTTAAGACACTTTTTAAAGCTTGAACCTATTGACCTTATTCTTAAGAAAGATAATCAAATAGGCAATGAGCAGTGGGAAGACATTAAAAATGCAGTTGAAAGACGGATAAATCATGAACCTTTGCAGTATATATTGGGTGTTCAGGAATTTATGGGGCTTGAGTTTGTTGTTAATAAAGATGTGCTGGTCCCCAGGGCAGATACCGAAACACTTGCCGAATATGTGATTAACAGGTATATGAACAGAGGGTTCAGGGCTCTTGACATAGGCACCGGTTCGGGGTGTATTGCAATATCCGTTGCACACTATAATAAAAATGCATTTGTCCGAGGAATAGATATTTCCTGTAACGCCATTGAAACGGCAAAGATAAATGCAAAAAAAAATAATGTTGATGACAGAGTGGATTTTTGCGTTGATGATATTTTTAAAACAAACATATACGGTCAATATGATCTGATTATGTCAAATCCTCCGTACATAGAAACCGATGTGATTAAAAATCTTGATCCCGATGTCAGGGACTATGAGCCGTTAAACGCATTGGACGGCGGAACAGACGGAATGGATTATTACAGGCATATAATAAAAATTGCGCCTTCAATGCTTTTAAAAAACGGAATGCTTGTATTTGAAACAGGTTATAACCAAGCACATATGGTTGCACAATTAATGAAAAAAGATTTTTCGGATATTGAAATTATTAAAGATTTATGCGGTAATGACAGGGTGGTTGCAGGATGCATAAAACCATTTAACGGGTAAAAAAGAAAGGAATAACTGTTATGAATGAATATAGATGGTATAATGATGATTTGATGCATAATGGCAAAAACACAGTGCATAAACCATCCGTTACTGAAAATACTTCATCAAAAGTTGTTTTGACAGCGGTGATTATTTCTGTTATTTGCTGTATAATTACGGGGATAATACTATATTCAATATTTTTTACCGAGAAAACAAATAAAAAAATAAATAATGATAATTATGCATTTCCCGGCATTTCGGACTACAGTACGGAAAATCACTTCGATGAACCGGAAATGATACCTCAGACAGAACAGATATTGAATTCGGTGGTTGAAGTGGTTGTTGAAACAACCGGAGGTTTTATAAATAAATCCGTTACTGTTTGTACGGGAAACGGTGTAATTCTGACATCTAACGGATATATTCTTACCACGGAATATATAAAGGAAGTGGAAGGAGATATATTTGTTGTATTCAGTGACGGCGGAAAATATGAAGCGCAAATTGCCGGAACCGATAACGAAAAATATGTAACAGTTTTAAAGGTGGACAGAGATGATTGTTTTGCCGCAACCATAGGAAATTCATCGGATATGAAAATAGGTGAAAAGATATATGCTGTTGGGAACAGGATTTCCGATAACTTTGATTTCCCTGTTACAAGCGGGATAATCTGCGGATATAACAGTGACGTAACTTTAAAGGACGGAACAACGGTAAA
>CASFSH010000013.1 GCA_949297205.1 uncultured Bacillota bacterium
CGGATTTTTACCAAATATGCTCTACTTTTTTTAAAATTTATTAAAATTTTTTTCGAACTCTATTTGGTTACCCCAACATTTATTATAGAGCCTATATTTATAATCCATTTATTTTCAGTACGTTTTGTTGACTTATCAATAGGTGTTACCTTTGCACCTTGTGGCAAGGATAATATTTCAGGCCCCTTTTCACCGACAATTACAGAACCTGCAGTTCTTATCATATCGCCTTTTGCAAGCATCGGAATCTGTGGAGCTGTAAATGTTGGTATTGACGGAATCCCGACTGCACCTGTCACCTTGTTGATTCCGTTAATCAAGCCATTGATACCGAAAACAGCACCTCGAATCATTGAGTTGATTGCTGAAATAATTCCGTTAATTGCACCCTTAACCGCACCTACAATTCCGTTCCACACATTTGATATTGTGTTATTCATCTGTTGCTCTGCCTGTTTTTTCAGCACCCGGTTTTGCAGGTGTGTTTGCAATGGGCTTTGATGTAGCATTTCAAGCAGCAACTTGTCCTCAACAATCTGCTCTGCCAATTTTTCCTGCGATGTTATATGTACACTTTCTTCCACTTGTTCGAGAGAACGTTCTCTTTCTTTAACTGCTCTTCTTCTATTAGATTCCCGCCACTGCGATTGCTTATATGCCCGATACACTTCCTCAGAAACCGGAACAAGCGTACCATCAGGTAATTTTATATTATATTCTTTCTTCATATTTCTCCTCCTTCGTTTTTTTGATAATTCAAATCAACGAAGGAGAGGCTCTTGTTCTTTTCATTCCAACAAAAAAGAGAAGATTGTAATCACTGTTTTTGACAGTAATCTACATTCTTCTCTATATTGTTCTATTTCACAACAAATTTCGCATACACAATGAAAAAGTTCTATGCCTACTTTTAACATAGAACTTTTCATAGAATATTTACTTGTTATTTTATTTACTGCTATACCTTCATAAACACTCTAAACCTTCCCATATCTTTTATCTTCCTCTCGTTGCATCTGATGGTTTTAAGCATTCAATTATTACTCCGAAAAAACCGTTTCACAGGATGTATAGAACTTTTCCGAAAAATCCGTTGACATCTCCACTTTATCAGCCACGATTATAACTCCCGACTCATGCCAAAGAACTTCTTTTCCGAGGCTTTCAGAGAACGCTCTCATAGGAATTACAGTTCTTGAGTTAATAAGCGACGGTGCTTCTTCAAGCATTTTTGCAGCTCCGTCAATCGTATATTCCTTTTTACCTATATAGAATACAATCTCATGACCGTCATAATTAATATAAGCCGCTCTTTCGTCATTATTCCACAATACTTCTGCCCCCATATTCTCAGACACAAACCTTAAAGGAATCATTGTTGTATTATTAATTAGCTGTGGCTCTGTATCGGGAATTTCATACTCGCCATGCTCGTAAAATGCCTTTTTGCTTCCTGTTTTAAAAATCATAGCGTCAGGATTTTCGTCATAAATTCTGTCAAAATTAAAGGTTGCTTCATTTGTCGGAACAATTCTGTAACAGCTTGCGGCAACTTTTCCTTCTCCTGAAGCTTTTACTTCAACACTGAAAAAGCTGTCCGGAATATCTACCACACCAATTCTGCACCAGCCTGATTCTCCTCTTGAAAAATCAACATTGATAGTTGCAGAGTTTACGTTTGATGCACAAATTACAGTTGCATTCTTGTTGCCTTCGGGAATTATATTTTTCCAATAATAAATTTCATACTTTCCCTGCGGAGAAATCGACTGCGTCCACATAGCAGACGCACCCTCTTCCTGTGATACTCTTACCTTTTTATTATCAAAACCAACATATTCAAAATCAGTCCATTCGCCTGTTTCCTTATATGTACTGTTTGTTATATCAACAAATGTACCGTCAGTTGCTATAATATATGAGTCATTTCCGAGTTCAACCGCCATTGCGGGCATACTGCTCATAACAAAAGTTATTGATGAAAGTAAAATCAATAATTTATTTTTAAAACACATTTAAAATCACCCTTTCATCATATTTCATTAATAATGAAAATTGTATAAGGTATACCACTCTGTGAAATATAGATTATTCTGGAACAATCCTTGCCGTATTCCTCTGCTGTTCTGATATCCGAAACAGTTCCTGTTTTTGCATCATAATTATCACCGTCAATGGTCCATGCTATAACAGTTCTTGCAATAAACTGATAGTCAACATCATATTTAGGATTGTCAGTTTCAAATATACCAACAGTCAAATCCTTAGTTGTTGATGTCACTATACCATTATTCAGATCCTGTACAAAGCCATAGAATGCTCTGAAGCTTCCCGATGTCATCGGTCTGGCATCATAAAAAACACTTGCAGATGTGAAACCGTACGGATTTGAATACGGATTGTATTGATATGTTACACCGTCAATCACTGTAGGATTTTCATCAAAATATCCGATACTTCCTGCAAGATAACCCTCTTTTCCGTCCGGGAATGCCGGGTTTTGTCCATTTAATCTGAAGAAAAGCTCTGCCTGTTCTATATACTCACCGTTAGCTCCCGAATATGTACATCTTAAAATGTCACCCTCCTGAACCTTGTAAAGATTTTTCTCTTCCTTAGGCTTTGAAATCTGAGTATTCAACACGTCATCCATGACATCAACCGGTGTTACTGTATTTCCATGTTTGTCTTCCTTATTATATCTTGCATATACAGTTGTTTCTGTAAGGGTTGTTCCGTCACCGCATTTGAATCCATCAAGAACAAGCACCTTCTCATCATTTGAATCAATTCCGACAGATATATTTTCTACTATAAAGAATTCAAACAAGCAACGGGTAATTGTAGCAGTTCTGTCAACCTCATACACTACATAATCTGCATAGCGTGTACCTTCGGTTGTACTGTAAGCCTTTATCGGATATGATACATCGTATTTGAACACGTCGCCTCTTACGGCAACAGTATAATAGTCATCCTCATTCTTTAAATTTTCATCCTTCGGTACACAGAATATTTTTGTACTGTTATCTGCATACACCTCACCCGCAAAGAATCCCCAGTTACTGTAGGTTTTGTAAATTAAGGCAGAGTCACCCGAATCATATATTGTCTGCAGATATTCCTGCGTTTGCGGTGTATCGCTTACAACCTCAAGCTGTGCAAGCTTTCCGTCTTCATTCAGTTTAAAACGTACAAGACCGTTATAATCTCTTATTTTTGCATACAGCTTGTCATATTTAAGTTTATATTTTTCGTTTGGATTTTCTCTGTATACCACCTTTTCATCACTGAAAGCACTGATCATTCTGCCGTCTTCGGCAAGTATTTTAACCTTAACCTCTTCGCTTTCATCAACACGAATTGCTCTTGCAAGATATCCGACTGTCATATCGGAAAGACGCTTCTGTTCCTGCCAGATAACAAAATTCTGCTTGTTAAGGTACAATGTATAGTTTTGCCCCATCAAAAACTGAACGCTGTTCTTTTTGTTGTAATAATCAGGAGATACTGTATAAGTTACCTCACCATTACTTACAGTACGTCGTCCGTCACTGTCTGTACCAATCCGAGTTATAACAAATTCTGTGATTTTTTCATCTGATACAATGATTTTTATATAATCACCGTTTACAATAATATCTATGATCATTCCCTGAACTACATTTGTAATATCAAGCTTAGTGCCGTCCTTTGCAAACACAAAAATCTGCTCAGCCTCTGCTGCCTCTTCGTATTCAAGGATTTCATCTTCTGTCAGCTCGTTCTTATCAGGAATTTTATTGTATATTTTCTGATTTTTGCTATCAACACCCGACACAATCCATGTCTGATAATCCTCAATATTTATTACATCGTACCATTCACCATTTTTGATAATTTTCACATAACCGTTTGAATAATCAAATATAGATGGATCCCACGATGCAATGCTCTTACCATTGCGGATTACAAAAACAGTATCAGAAAGCTTAACCCTTTTTGTTCTGTCACCGCTCATATACTCTACAGTTTTATTATCATATGAAACAAAGTCGATAATATCAAACCCGGTTACTTCATTTTTCTTTTCAGGTATAACCGCCAGTGCATATCCGTCATAATCATCATCGAGTGAATAATAAACCCTTACATTATAACCGAGATAGTCATTAATATCATATCTGCAGTTATTCTGATAGGACACATCGCCTATAGTAATCATGCCCTTAGACACTGCACTCTCTCCACTGACTGATGTGATGGAATTATCTGTAAATATGCCTGTTACATAAGCTGCTTTTAACCAATGGCTCATAAAAGTTGAATCTTCACATACCCAATACTGCAACTTTCCGTCCACAAGTGCCATTTCCATTATATTAGTATCAAGCATATCATAAAGAATATTGATAAAATCATGATATGTAATAATATGCTCGTCACTCATGGTTCTTATTCCAAGGGACATTGCCTGCTGTTTATAGCCGTTCGGATACCCGCCGCCTATAACTGCAAGCTTTCCGTAACCGAGCATTGTTACCATAACCTTAATCATTTCATCATATCTTATTTCACGGTCAGGTGCAAATTCGCTGCTTCCGACTCCATGCATAAGACCGTAATTAGTAACAAAGTTAATCTGGTCAAAATATTCATAAGATGAATCAATATCGTTATAATTGCTGCTTTTGACAACAGGAACTACCGGTGTATATATTTCATCATCACCCCAAAAGGTTTCGTCCCATTCTTCAGGAACAGCTCCTCCTACTTCAAGCTCGTTGTTTATTATCTGATAAATAACAGCTGCAAAATCACCTCTTGTAACATGAGTATCTGCAGTTGCTTTTTCTTCAATTTCCTCAGGCAAAGCTCCAAGACTGCTGATTATTTTATATTCATTAAGACTTTTTAAATCTATTGTCTCTTCCTCTGCATTAACAATTCCCGACAAAGGAATATGAGAAGCACAAAAGCTCAACGCTAACAATGCTGTAATTAATTTTTTCATGTTATACATTCCTCCCTCGTAAATTATCTCAACTTCATAGCTTCGTAAATAATTTTAGCCGCCTGTGCTCTTGTACAAGCCTGCTGTGGCTTAAAGGTATTATCCTCAAAACCATTTATAATGCCCTTTGACGATAGATAGCCAACAGCCGCCTTTGAATAATCACTTACGCTGTCTTTATCTTTAAAAGACATATCGCTGCCTGTTTTTCCATTAAACCATGCACGGTAAATCATAACGCATAAATCCTGTCTTGTTATGGTTTTTCCAACACCAAATTCGTTTTCAGATATACCGTTTACAATTCCAAGTGATTTTGCAGTCAAAACGTGCTTTTCATAATATGCATCTTCTACCACATCGGCAAAACTGCTATCTTCACCTCCAAGCTCATATCCCGATGCATTTACAAGAATTACCGCAAACTGCTCTCTTGTAATTTTATTATCGGGACTGAAGGTATCTTCGCCTGTTCCGTTTACAATCTTCTTTTCATAAAGATTATTTATCGCTTCCTTTGCCCACTCTACATTATTAAGGTCTGTGAAATATTCCTTTTTGCTCTCTGTGGTGTTATTTACTGCACTGTCCGAAACAATCGGCACCATTGATGATGTTCCTGTCGAGCTGCCTCGTCCGTTTCCCGAACCTGAGTCTGAACCGCTTTGCGAATCCATAACATCTTCAATTATCTCATTCAGCTTTTCCACAAGCTCTTGAGGCGTTGAAAAGCTCTCTGTTAAAAGTTTTGATTCGATAATTCCCTTTTTTGACTTGTTTGTAACATTCAGATATTTTGTTAAAGACACACCTGCTGCATCTGCATTTTTCTTAGTCAGTACACTTGCAATATGTCCTGTTCCCTCTGTATTTGCAGATTTTACACCGTGAACAAATACAGCTTCAGAAAATGTATCATACAAATCTTCAACAGTTTCAAAATCCTTATCAAGCAAAGCTTTTCTTACATCAGAACGTGCTTTTTCTGTAATTATATTTTCATACGCACTGTAAAGAGTAACTCCGCCACTGTCAATTGCAGATATATCAATAATGTTCTGATGTTTTAATGCCCCGTCAGCACCGTATACCACGCTGCTAAGACTCTCATTATATGCACTAAGCAATGCAAGTTCTTTTATTCTTTGCTGTGTAGTGCCAAAATCCTCTTCATCATATTCTTTCTTTTCTTTATCCTTATAAACAAGCTCTGCTATCTTTGAAAGGTCTCCCTTTTCAAAAGCCTCAAAATTCAGTGATAATGGTTCTATGCTGTCTGAAAGTGCCTGTTCAATTGTTGATTTGTCCGCGTTATTTATCGCTTTTATTACATCGGTTCTGAAATGTGCTGTTGAATAATACTTTGTAAGCATTTCACTCTCAGGTTCATCAACCGTTCCTATATAAAATGTGAAATATCCTGCAGTATCTTCTGCTGTAAGAACAGGAACGAAAAAGCTGTATTTTCCGTTTTCCTCTGTCACAGCATCTGCAACATACTGAATTGCTTCTCCAAATCCGTCACCCATTGCATCATCTAATGTTTTACCAGGATTTAAAACCATAAGCTTCACTGCCTCACCGCTCTTCTTTGAGCTGATTTCTCCCGTCACAACAAACTGCTCATTCTCAAAATCAACATCAATTTCCGCAGCCGATGCTCCGATAGTGAATACACTTCCAAGCACAGCCGATGCTATAAGCTTTATTAAAAATTTCCGTCTCATACACGCTCTTCCTTTCTTTATCTGATTTCAATGCCCTTTGCATCATTATCCACAAATTTCAGATACCCGCTCTTTATCTTAGAATACATATCCGTATAGTCAATAATCTTTTCACCGTCAGCCAGCATTACAACACGCATACCATTATAGGTAGGATAAGCGCAAAGCTTAACGTTAAACCATTCACCGCTCTTGATTTTGTTATTATCATAAATACAAAGTATCTGATTTCCGTCAAGTGAATGCCTGATTAATGAAACTGTATCCTTTGTTATTTCTATGTTATAAAATTCCTCATCAACCGGTGACTGCTCAAGATATGATGAACGCATCTTGAAGCCCTGAGCTGCTTCATCAATATTCAGCTTCACATCAAAGTCATACACTTCATTTCCGTCAAACTTCTTTGAAAAAGCAATACTTTCATTCTTTTCTTCATTACCCTTTATCAAAAGTCCACCGTCTGTTGCTTCGACAGTTGCATTGGCAAGTGTGTAGTTCTCATTCTTTAAAAGCTCTGTCTTGTCAACCGTAACAAGGTCTTCTTCGGTATAAATCTTAATACCCGTTTTAAGTGTAGATTCATCAAAAGGCTCTGTGTTTTCAGATTTCTTAACCTGTATGCTGTCAATATTTGTTATACCAAACTGTAGCTTACCCGGAGCTGATAATGCTCCGCTTTCATCAAGATAGTTTGTAATAACCTTGCCGTTTGATTTCAGAATTACCTGAACACCGCCTTCAACGTCAAGTGCCGCAACCTCAATTTCATTCCACTCACCGTAAGGTACGAGACCGTTATTTTCGTAAGTCTCAATTATACCTCCACCATGACCTGTATATCTTTGAAATTCAATTAAATCCTTTTTAAAATAGAAGGAATAGTTTTTCTTTCCTGACCACGGTGTACCCATATCGCTAAGACGAACAGCAATTGTTGCATAACCGTCTTCACCCTCAAGCTTCATCTTAAAGCGGTATAGTTCATAATTTTCAATATTTCCTGCTGTTGCAAAATAACCGGCTTGCATATCAATCATACCGTCCTTGACAGTTGCTTCAGAATCCTTCATCCAGAACGATTCGCTCGATAGTAGCTTGTCCATGTCACCATAACCCTTATGTATATACTGAGGCATACTGTTGGTTGCTCCCTCAAGCTTTTTAGCCATTTCATCAACTTCAATCTGCGCGCCGTATCTCTTTTTGTTTAAAGTCTTTGCCTGTGCAATCAAATCAAGGAATGGTTGTAATTTTCCTTCCTCACACTGTCCGCTTTCTTCTCCTTCAACAAGACCATCGGCTAAGTTATCCGCATTCTTTATCACATCTGTAAGAATTATCTGATCAAGCTGTTCAAGGACTGAAGTTGTAAAGGTATATGCACTGCCAATAGCCATATATTCAAATGAATGGGTTGTTGCGTTTGTGTATGCTTTAACATTCCAGTAATATGTTTTTCCGCCTGTTTCGATGTTTTCAGGTCTTGCATAATTAAATGCAGTATCTGTTTCCCAGACGATGTTCTTAAACTCTGCATCTTCCGCAACTTCTACATGATAACGGCAGGCATTTCCCGGAATCTGCCATGTTAAAAGTACATTTGATGCTGAAATTTCTGTAGCACCGTTTTTCGGATATAGCTTTCTGAAGTTATCAGCCTTCCAGTTTTCTTTCATTTCACCAACCAGACCGATTTCTTCCATTTTAATATTTGCAAGTCCCGGAATTTTTTCTAAAATTTCAGAACCCTCTTTTATTGTGTAATCTCCGTTTTCAGCATCCTTAAAATCGTTAAACTCATCAACCATTACAATATTTGATACCTGTGAAGAATAATCATCATCACCGTATTTTATATACTCACCCGATGTTAACGAGAAACCTGTGTTTACATATAAGCAGTCATTGAATTTGTTTCTTCTCGGAATTGTATAATTAATATCAAGAGTTTTCATTTCAGGATACTGTTCATAGTAGATAGGATTCTGATCCGCCAGCTCCAGCGCTGCAATGAACAAATCCTGGCTTTCAATATAATTGTTACCGCCTGTACCAACCTGAATACCGCTCGGGCAGTCAACATATATGTTGTTGTTTACCTTATGGTCACTTCCGCCGTTCATGAAGGTACCTCTTGGTATATTCTCAAATATGTTATATTCAACATAGTTTCCCGAAAGCTTATCGTCCCAGTAAACACCGCACAAAAGACCTGCAGTTACCGGATCGGGAATTATGTCATGAATATAATTATAACGAACCTTTATGCCTCTGTAATGAAGATTACGTCCCGAATAGATAGCACCCATATCGCTTGCTTCATTACATACGTCATATATTTCATTATACATTATCTCATGATTGTTACCATTAATCTGTATTGCAGCACCCTTTGAGCCACAGAATACATTATTTAAAATTTTGGCACCAACACCCCTTACAGCAGTTCCCGAATATGACTTTCTCTCATAACCGAAATTATTGAAATAACAGTTATATATAAGAATGTTACTCGGTTCAAGTGTTGCAAGATTACCACCGCTAATTGTTATTGGAATTGAACCTAAATCCACAAAATATGAATTTGAAATAGTTACGTTATAATTTTCACATTCATTTTTATTTGTATCAAAAATCCCGTAACGTCCAATATTTTTAAATGTATTTTTATCAAAGGTTACATGGTTTATATTTTTGATATTAAATGCATCACCGCAGGTCTGTGTAAATGTGATACCCGAAAAATTAATATGTGAAATCTCTGTCAGCTTAATTAACGGTTCTGTCATTACAGACATCTCAAAGCTGTTTCCCTCTAAAGGAAACATCGGGTAATAGTAAAGCATCTTTGATGACTTGTCAATATACCATTCACCCGGCATATCTATTTCTTCCATAAGATTATAAATAACATATCTGGCATCACCCTGCGAAATCTTTGATGTTGTACAATTCTTTGTATTAATTGTAATCTGTCTTGCTTCGGCATTAATTGATGTTACTTCAGTTCTGTCATATGCATAGTTCCAGCCCGGATAGCCTCCGAAATAGGCATCGGTAGCACTACCCCATCTTGATGCCGCTGACTCTTTCATCTGAAAAGTATTGGTTGAAATAAGCTTTTGCATCTGCGTATAACCGTCATTTGGCCATTTAGCAAGTGTCTGCATCTGTCCGTCAAGATAAAAGTTATTATAGTTTACACTGTCATTACCCGAAGCACCTACAGGAAGGCTTGAAAATGATGTTATTCCCTGTTCCCCCAAATCGAGCTGTCCGATATAATTTCTCACACTTTCGGGAAATCTGTCATACACTGCCTTGTCGGCTACAGGCTCAAACTTTGTTGCATCGAGCTCAACCGAGCCTTTAAATATAACCTCTTCACCCTCTGCTCCACGGTAAGTTATCGGTGCTTTCTCAGTTCCGCTGTCTTCCTTTGAAAAGTTTACAGTTTTTAAAATTCTGTAATCTCCCTCATGAAAAATAACATCTATCGGAGTTTTTCCGTCATTGTGCCTTTTAACAACATTTCTTGCACCTTCAAGCGTCTTTAAAGGCTTATCGGCTGTACCGCTGTTTGCATCGTTACCGTTCGGGGAAACATGAATTTCAATTTTTTCAGCAGGACTCTCCTGTGCTTCCTCTGCCATTACAATTCCATTTGATGCAAAGCACATAAGAGCCAAAAAAACGGATATTATTCTTTTCATCTAAACACCTGCTTTCATTTTATGTGACATTTAATGTCTATTATCTGAGTATTACAGAATCAATTATAGGATTCATACCCTCCTTAGTGTTCCATACAAACACCTTAACTGTCCAGTTTTCATTCATTTCTCTGTCAACTGTAAATTCTGCATCTATCTCCATATTCTTATTATCAAGGGGTTTATTTACCACCTGTACAAGTTTTTTGCCATCATCATATAACGCAGCAAACAGCTCTTGTGCCGTAACATTTTCATTAACCTTAACATCCATAAGCACGGAAAAACTGTTTTTCGCCTCATAAAAGTTCTCGATCACTGCCATATTTTCGTTGTCATAGAAAGAAATATTGCTGACAACACAAGGCTCTTCATATTTTGCAAAGCACATTCCGTAGATTGTAACCTGATGATGCTTTACCAGCTCACTGCCTGTATATATATTGGTAGTTTTTGCAAATGAATATTTACCGTCATTTCCCCTTGTTGCGTTTGTACTTTCACCCAAGCTCTTTATAGACACAAGAGTTTTCTCAGGATTTACCGGAAGCTCATACTCATGCATATAATAGAATAAATTTTCTTCATATGAACCGTCCCGCTTTGATCTTGCAACAGCCACCGCCGCACCATTTTTATTTGTCACTTCCGATACAACCTCTGTTTCAACATATTCCTCACTGCCGTCCGAATATACAAGCACTCCTGCCCATGTCATATCATAATTACGATATGAATACGGATTATGTCTTGAAGCAAGAATTCTCAAGGCTGAATATTTTCCGTCCGCAACATCAATCGTATCATATAAATTTGATGATGCTCTATATACTGTATTTATTGATGTACCATCTCTTAATCTCAGTTTATATTTTCTGCCGTTATGTAAAAGTACATTATCGGTCATTGTGTCTGTCCATTCATCCTGCCATATATCCTGCGTTTTGAACTGCTTTGAACTCATTGCGGCTTGCTGTGACAAATACGCCGCATATCCGTTCCATGTCAACACCAAATCCGAAGAATATATTCTTGAAGCATTGACAAAAAGTGACGGCTCAACAGGAGCCCATACAAAGCATTCAATTCTTTTTTTCGCTGCGATAAGCTTATTGTAATTGGAAATCATCTTTTTTGTGATACCATTTTCTTCTGCCTCTGCAATCAGCTTTTCAATTTCATCAATTTCACCGGCTTTTGAGTAATCAACTTCGCCGCCGGCATATAATGCATCAATTTTTTCAACAATCGGTAAAACCAGTGTTTTAATAAAGGAATCATTATTCTGTGTAAGTGTCATCGCAAATATAACAGCATTTGCTGATGCATAAATATCACTTGTCGGTAATTCTCCTGTTGCAAGCTTATAAAGCTTGATTCTTATTCCGTTATATTCTATAGTTTCAAGAACAGTTTTATCGGTTGAATGCATAAGCTTTCTTATTTTTAATGTACCGTCATCATTTCTCAAAAGTTCATCTGTTTTGTAGGTTGCGTATTCTTTTCCGTTGTCAAAGTCATAGTTTGCATTTAATACATTAATTGCAACAAGCTTTTTTGTTCTGTCAGCTTTCACACTGTGCTGACCTATATATCCGAAAGCATCCGGCTTTGAAAATCTCGCAACCTTAATCTGTCTGCCGCTTGCCAATTGATTGGTCATATAATTAAGAGGCATAATTTCAGCTTCCTCAGTCCCATCGGAATATTTTAAAATAATTCTTAAAAACTGACTTTCAATTGTACTTCTTCTTGTATTTGCAAGAATTTCAACAGTTTCATAATATCCCGGATTTACCTCAATATGTGTATACGGTGAATCTGACATTGTACATACCAGAGTATCATTCTTTGAACCATTTTCTACTGCTGACATTTCATAGGTTATACCGTTAAATGTCATTTTGTTTGTGTCTTGTTCTGTAAAATCAGCATCATTGTTCCAATAAGGAAGATTTATAAATGAATCAAAGCAATATCCACTTGCACCGTATGACATCTGAGTATATTGACTTATTTTCGGCATATTATACATACCGCTTAAATCAACAGGAACATTCGCACACACTTTCTTTTCATTCAAAAGCTTATTATATTTTTCAATTCCCTCAATATTTTCTGTATATACATCATTTACTTCCAGAAGTTCAATAAGCTCTCTTATTTCATCAAGCATATAATATGTAGAATAATCAAGGATTTCAGGTAGGTTATTCAGCTTTTCAATAAGCTCATTTTTAAGCTCTTCTTTATAATTATCGGTATATGTATAGCCTGTAAATTCAGTTTCATACCCTGTTTTGGTTAAATCAATATCAGCCAAACGCGGAATTGAATTTAATACAAAACTTCCCTGCTTAATTGAATAATCGCCGTTTGCACTGTCAGTAAAATCAGCAAACGAAGAAACACGTCTGTTATTTATTCTTCTGTTAAGTCTGTCTGTATAGCCGTATTTTATATAATTATTAGCCTCATATATCTGACAACCCGAATTTATCACAAGGTTATCATATATAAAGTTACCTCTCGGTAATGTTTTTTCCGGATCAGGATATTTTAATGTCGGATATTCAACAAGTAACTCAGGATGTGCCTGTGTAAAAGCAATTGCCTCTTCAAAAAGTTCTGCTCTATAAGTTTCACCATTTCCGCCTGTTCCGAGATTTAGACCACTGTCGCAGTTTATTATAATGTTATCATGTACACTGTTGTCACTTCCGCCGTTCATAAAAACACCACGTTTTGAACCATCAATAAAATTATGATGAATAGCAGTACCGCTCATTTTATCATCAAGATAAATACCTGATGTAAGATTTTCAAAAATCCATTCAGAACGAACGTCAACTATTCTGTTGAATGCAACGGTATTACCTCTCTGAATAAGACTTCTTCCGGTATAAATCGCACCCATGTCGGCACTGTCACGGCATACATTTTCAATGTCATTATACACAATATCAATATTCATTCCGCTGTAATTAATTGCTGAATGAGGCATATCCCTTAATGTGTTATTTGCAATAGTCATGCTGTGACCGCTTGCCGCCACACCGCCGGTATAGGAACGTGCAACTTGTCCTGTTTTTTCAAAATAGTTGTTTACAATAGTATGATTATCAGGTATCAGTGTTGTGTAACCTGAACTTTTCAGATAAAAACCAACATCTCCGATATTTTTTACGTTATTGTTCTTTAATTGTATATTCTTAAGAACTCCGCTTTTTTCATAACCGTAAACAGCTGTCTGTCCGATATTGTAAAAATCACAGTCGTCAACAGTAATATTGTTTCCGTTCATAACATTAATACCGTTTGCTCTTGTATTTTTAAATGTAATGCCTTTAAAATTAACGAAACTACTGTTATTTACTTCAAAAAGAGGTTTGTTAAATGATGTAAGCTCAAATCTGTCTGTTTCTGAAATCTGTTCCTCACTGTAATAGTAAAGAATCTTATTTTCTCTGTCTATATAATATTCTCCGTCACAGTCAAGCTCTTCTATAAGATTCTGCACAAAATATGTAGCTTCCTCTATAATTCCACTATCATCAGACACATGACCTGTTTCTGAAATTTTCATCTGTGAATTCGCACTGTCTACCGATTCAATAAAGCTTCTGCTGTAGCCCCAGTTAGCGCTTATAAATCCGTGTATTGATATACTGTCTGTAACACCTGCCCAAAGCTGTGCTTTTTCCTGCGGTATCTTAATAATAAGATTGTCTTTATCAACAACATCGCTGTCTGCAACCTTTATATATCCCTCGTTAGGATATCTTGAAAGAGTCTGAGTGTTATCATTTTTTATAAGTCTGTAGTAATCAGGGTATCTGTTTCCGGAACCTCCGTTTTTCATTTCTTCCATGTCAGCAAAATAACCGCTTATATCCATTGAGTAAACATTCTCACCACCTGACGGTAATTTCAAAAGCACATTTTCATCAGTTACAGCTGTAAAATCTGCTCCGTCAAGCTCTTTACTTCCCTTTATAACAACCTCTGTTCCCTCACTTGCCATAATTGTCACAGGTGCTGCCTGTGTTCCTGTTATGCTCATTGAAATACTATTATCAAGATTATACTCACCTCCATGTATTTCAATGTTTATCGGTCTATTTTTAAATACAGTCTGATACATTGATATTTTTGAAATTGCCGCAGAAATTGTATTTACTGCTTTTTCTTCGTTTTCACCCGAATTAGTGTCACTTCCTGTCGGTGACACATGTATGGTTACCGGTTCGGCAGCTTGTACCGTTGCCGGTACATATCCCATTATCATCGTTAAAGCAATGAACAGTGATAAACCTTTTTTCATTTTAATCCTCCATTCCGCCGCAGATGCGGCGGCACAAATCCTAACGTGGAAAAGAAGCAAGCAGATTGCTCTTTTGAGGAGCGCCGACGTATGTTGATACTTCAAGCTCCGATAAAGGGCAAGATGCGCCGCTTATTTTTCACGTTAATCTCCATTCTGCCGCTTACGCGTCAGCACAAATAGTAATGAAAGTGGTGACCTGCGGCTGTTTTTTTGATATACTGCATCTAAGGAGAAAGATGCACTACAAAGCACGGTTGCAAGAATGATTCTCACTGCCGTATATGCAATGCTTTCATCCGGTGAAGTATTTAACCCTACTGACCTGCACAGATTTGATATGCCCATCATACTCAAAGAAAATCAAGAAGCCAAGGCTGTTAAGCAGGCGATTAAACTTCTGAAGTCGAAAGGGATCACTTCTATCACTTGATGTGCTTTGTAAAATTTTTCGCCTTGTTAAAGGCTTTGTTTGTATGCCTTTTTTTATTTAAGCTGTATTATTGGTCTCTTTCACATTAATTCTTCCTCTCATTCAAAAATTGCAAATTATCATTATCATTTTACAGCTCTTGTCATACAAAAGCTCTAAAATAACAAAGATAATATTTCTTGTGCAAAGCGGATTTCTCCGCTTTGCACAAATAATACCTGTTTCATTCTTTCAAAAAATTCTAATCAATCTCTGTCAACAAGGAAATATCCTATTCCGAAGGTTGCATCTGTTGCACTTGCATTCGGTGTAGTTGTTGTGATTGTGATTGTATGTTCAGTATCTTCAAGGCCTGTGATAATAGCCTTCTGGCACTTATACATTGAAAAGCTAGAGTGAAGGTCGATTGTACCTGTCTTTTCGCCGTCTATAACATATGTTGCTTTACCACCGTTTTTACCAACCAATGTATACATACCAAGCTCTGTACCCTTAAATGTAAAGGTCATTTCAGCTCCTATAGCCTTAGTAGCCATAAATCCTTCAGGGAATGCATCAACTTCAATTGTATCCCAGTAGCCTTCGTTTGCACTGTCTGCTCTTGTTAAAGCCCAGTTAGCATCATACATACCGTAAATACTTGGAATCATCTTCGGATTTGCATAAGTAATGTTACTTACAGTTTCCGGTGCAATAACTGTTTCTCTGATATATGTATTAGTCTCATTTGTCATAAGACCGTACATCCATTCAGCACAAAGCCTTCCGCCTGCAGCTGTGAAGTGTGTTCCGTCTGATTCAACAATATTTGACCAGTCATATTCTGCATCTCCTGCTGTCTGCTGTGCTCTTGCATATACGTCAAAGTCCATCATAGGAATATCATACTTTTCGAGTAAATTTGCAAGTGCGTCAACTGCTAAAGAGTTGTCAGGAACTGTTACAGTTTCACCGTCAGCATTTACAATAGTAACCTCGCTCTTACACATTGGATTCCAGTAGATAATTACAGGAACGTGTTCATTTGCCAAAGCTCTCTTGATAACATTTTCATGATATGAAACGATTTCAGCTGATTTTTCTTCTCTTGTTGCATCTGTCTTTAAAGAATTTGCATCGTTCGGATAGAATTCAACAAACAAAATATCAGGATTTGTTTTGATTACATCATCAAATCTGTACATTCCGAGGAACATTGATGTACCGCCAACGCCAAAGTTTTTATCTTCAACCGACGCACCCGAACTTGCTCTTTGAAGAGAAAGAAGTTCTGTAAGCGGCTTTGTAACATTATTACCTGCTGTCTGAGAATCACCGAAATATGCTATTTTAATGTCTTTTGAGTTATCAACAACATTGTCATAACCATAAGTCTTATTTAAAACAATAACATCCTGCACAGGCTTCATTTCATTGATACTGCTCCAGATGAACGCCTTTAAAGTCCAGTTCTTATTCATTTTCACATTGCCTACTGTGATAACTTTTTCAACATCACCTGCTTCAATTTCACCTGTCATTGCAACAAGTCTTCTGTTATCATCATATACTGCAAGAACCATCTTGCCTTCAGCATTGTCATAATTCTTGTTAAGTTTTCCTCTTACAACAAAGTTGTCGCTCTGTGTTTCATAGAAATTCTTCAAGTCTACAAAGTTGTCATCATCAGAAATCACAACATCGTCAAATGATAACGGTCTTAAAACTGTTACTCTCTGGTTATAAGAAATTCTATTTCCGATAACTACCTTAACTGCATTTACAACATCAAAGTCCATATCGTGAGCAAATGAAAGCTTAATACCTGTGATTTTATCACCTGTCATGATATTTTCAGCATTAACTTTAACATTTGTTTCTACTGTATCCTTTAATACTGTGTAGCTTGTATTTATATCTTCCGGAATTGCTCTGTCTAATGTAAGCTCAATATATGCATTATCTGTATCGTTATAGGTCTTAACCTTTGTTACTTCTGCAAAGTATGGTAATAATTCGTAATATGCATCAATTCCTTCAATTGCATTTACATCAATACCTACACTTTCTAAAACTTCAATATTTTCAGCAATTGACTTCATGCTGTTATATGAAGAAGGTGCATTTTCAAGAGTTGCAAGTGCCGCTTTGATTGCATCAACATAATGAGCATACTTTTTGGCAAGATTTTCCTTTGTTGTCACAAGTGACATCGCAAAGGTGTGGATTCTGTGATCTTCATTTGCTGAACCGTCTTTTTCAATATCATAAACACCTGTTGTTTTATTGTAAACTGCTTTAGCTTTTTTATCAAGATATTTGATTTCCTTTAATGTTCTTGTCTCATCTGTCATTATTTCATAATGATGCAGATAATAAGCTGTTGTGCCCGGTTTGCCAAATTCATTCTTATATACCTTAATTGAATCATCGGAATATGTATCTGAAACCTGCACCGGAGCTGATTCAACATATACTTCTCCGTCTTCATATACCAAAACAGCACCAACTGTCATATCATAATTACAATATGTATATGTATAATCTCTGTTTGCAAGAATATTGATTGCGGCATAATTTCCGTCAACAACATCTATTGATTTATAAGCGGCAGTTCCTGTTCCCCTTAAGATAGAATAGTATTCCACACCGCGACCGTCATTCAGTCCGTCAACAACTCTTAATTTGTAGTTGTAACCGTTATGCTCCAAAACGTTATCTGTCATAACTTCTGTCCAAGGAACTTTCCAGATATCCTTGCTCTTGAATTCCTTGGAGTTGATAGCATTACCTGACATAAAAGCAACATAACCATTTGCCGAGTCAACTTCAGGGTCTGATTCATAAATTCTACTACTATTTACAAACAAATCAGGTTCAACAACATCTGCCACATATCCGTCAATTTTTTTAACTGCTGCAAGATACTTGTCATAATCTGTGATATACTTTGTGTTTATACCATTTGCAAGTAACTCTTCAACAATAGCTTTAGCATTTTCTACAACACCCCTGTTAGCGTAGGTTACATTATCAGGAATTGCGGCAATTGCTTCATTTGCAGCAGTTGCGGCATGCTTAGAATATTCTGCAATCGATTGAACAAGTGTCATTGCGTAAATAGCCGCTGTATAGTAGAAGTCACCTCTGTTTGCTACCTTTGTGTAGCCTGTGTGAACAGCTGCATCATAAGGAACATAATTTCCCTCTGCATCCTTTGTGTATTCCCATGTAATCTTGCCTGTTGAATCCTCTGTTACTTTACAGCCAAGCCCTGTTGTGTCAAACAATGTGTAGCTTCCGTCTGCATTCTTTTTAATCTTTCCATCTTTATCTCTTTCAACATCATACTTCTGATTTAAAATGTCATAGCTTACAAGTGTTTTTGTGCTGTCAACCTTAATTGTATGATGTCCGATATTGGCATATTGTAATTTTGTAGAATCAGTAAACATATCCGGATGTGCACGATATGGCTTAAGACCTGACGGTGTAGAATACTCATTTGTAATGTAGTTCAGGTTATACTCTGTTTCAACCAATTCTGATGTATTGTCTGAATAGTTAAGCTTAACAGCAAGCTTGTTACCTCTTGCATTTAATGCTGGGCTCGGTGGTCTGTTTGTGTTTGCTATGAATTCAATTGATTGATATTTTCCATCAGCAACGTCGATATTCTTATACATTGAATCTGCTTCCTGGTTTGCATAGATTGCATAATCCTTATTACTGTTATCGTGACATTCCGGAACATAGAATTGGAACTTAATTCCTTCAAGTGTCATTGTATTTGTAAGACTCTTATCCCAGTCTGTTCCCTCATCCCAGTAAGGAAGTTTAAAGAATGAAGGTCTGTAAATTGTACCTGCATAACCTGCGGAACCGTTTGTATAAGAAGGATCATCTGTATAAACTCTTGCAATATTATACATATCCTTCATATCAACAGGAATTGATATAGGCTGCATATTCTTAAATTCCTCTTCGCTCTGCATCAGGGTTATAGCATAAACATTTACATTACAGTATGACTGTTCTCTGCCTGCAACCTTTGTATAATTTGCCTGTTCCTCTGCAGGAATATCATCAAATTTAACATACTTACCATTGTTATCCTTATACGGAGTAGCTGTTGCATTTTCAATTGCAAGACCGATATTATTTGTTGTTGTGTAACTACCGTCCTCGGCAATATCAATATAATAATTATCATTCAAAATACCAAAGCTTTCAAGAACTCTTGTATTATCAACTTTTACAGTGTTTTTAGCAATACGATATTCAGATGTTCCTATAAAATCATCATCATCTGCAGCTGCAAAGCTGCTGAAACTCGGAACTCCTGCAGGTGCTGCCGAGCTAACATGAAAAGTTTGATAGCTCTTTACTTCACTGCCATCTGCATAATTAAGCTCTACATATACTCTCTGATCACCTATGCCTGATCTTTCGGTGTTTGACATAATTTCGATACTTTCATACTTTCCGTCTTTTACGTCAAAATTTTTGAAAGGCTCTGTGCCGGTTCTGTTTCTCCATGTACAGAGCTGTCCGTCACTGTTCACCTTTGAATCCGGCACATAGAAGGTAAAACGTGTACCTTCAAAATTCATTACATTTGTGTAATTGTCAACCCAGCTTGAACCTTCCTCCCAATACTCAAGCTCAGTAAACGGTTTCCATGCAAAAAATCCCGGATATGCCGCATTACCGTTTCTGCGGCTCGCTCCGGCAGGAGTGGGTCCGATTGAGGTGAAAACCATATCTGTGTTGTAAACATTTTTCATGTCATACATTACAGAAACAAGCTTTTCCTCTCCCTGTGCAAAAGCATTAAAGTTTAATGCTCCCGTTACCATGCTTAATGCCAATAACGCTGATAACTGTTTTTTCATTTTACATTTTTCCTTTCTTATTTTTATATATTTTATCCCAAGGCTTATCTCTTCAATATCTTTATATTGATGAGATAAACCTTTCGGTAAAAATCTATTATTTTACTATTGTTTTGTATACTGTTCTCATTCCCGAAACGCTGTCCCAGAAATAAATCTTAAGTGAGTTGTTTCCTTTTGAATCGGTTGTTAACGTTTCATTTATCGAAGCACTCGTCCCTTTATCAAACACACCCGATACCTTTGCTATATCAATCATCTGTCCTTTACCGTTATAAAGACACGCAAAAATTGTATAACTCATATCGTCTCCTGCAGAAATGTTTTTAAAATCTGCCTTTACCTTAACAGTTGTACCGAAATATCCCGAAAGACTGTCAATTGTTGCGCCTGCATTATTCTGAATTTTAAAATTGGATATTTCTGTAATCTTCGGAATCGTTGTGGTTATAACTGTGTTTGTACCGATTGTAAATTCCTCCGAAGCTTCTGTGCCAAGCTCCTTATTTACTATGATTTTATATTTACTTTCGTAGTCATAATCATTTTTAAAGATTACAGAAACTTTATCATCAACAGTTTTTACATTATAATCAGTAAATTCCTCGCCGTTTTTAAGAACACTGACAAAGCTTTCAGCCTCTGCCATATCAAGAGTATAGTCAAGACTTACCGAAACATTGTAAAAATCAGTTTGGGCATTGTAACCCTCAAATCTCGGAAGCACTGCCAATATCTTATTGTAGTTTCCCAGACCGGCTTTGAACTCTTCATCCTCAAGAATCTTTAATATTGATGTCATTTCATCAAATAATTGAGAGCCTTTTTGTGAAATTGAAACAGGCACTTCGCCCGATAGTATTATTTCATTTTCAAGAGAAACATCCATTTCGTTTAACTTCTGAGTATATAAGTCGTGATATTCCTTATATGCCATAACTGCTGTCATTGCATAAATTGCACAAGCTGTAGGATAGTTACCTCTATTAGAACCTGTTCCGAGCTGTGGTATTACCTCGCCTTCTTCATCACGGAGATAATTTCCTTCATCATCAGTTAAAAGAATATATCTGTCCATTAGTATATCGTAGCTTTCAAGAACTTTTGATGAATCAGCAGGAATTTCAATCAAAGCCAAATTTCCGTTCTGTTCCTTTTCAGGCGGACATCTTAAAGCCTTAATACCCTTTCCGTTAAAGCTGTTTGCAAAGAAATTAAGCTCCTCGGTGTAAATCTCATCACTTCCGTCAGCGTAATTAAGCCTTATAAGAATATGTCCGGGATTCTGTCTTTCACTATTTGCCATAATTGCAAGCTTTTTATAATATGTATCTTCAAGGTCAATATTCTTAAACGGATAGAATTCCTTTTCATCGTTTCCGAATGTGTTTCTGTAGGTTGCATATTTAGTATCTGAATTGTCAACACAGTCAGGAACATAGAATCTGAAACGAATTCCTTCAAATGTCATTTCGCCTGTATCGGTTTCGGTCCAGTCAATCCCCTCATCCCAGTAAGGAAGAGATACAAATGAATCTCTGTACCAGTTGCCTGCATATCCTGCCTGTCCGTTATTATAGGTCGGTACGCTTGAATAAATTCTCGATGTATTATACATACTGCTCATATCATATATAACCGATACACTTTCGTTATCCTTCAAAAATTGCTTTGCCGCTTCATACTTATCTGTGTTGGTGATAAGCGATATATCATATCCGTTATCCTCAGCTTCTTCAAGCATATCAGAAATAGCATCAATCATCGCCTTGGTAATGTTATTTTTATTTCCCGGCAATGCATCAATTTTATCAACGATTTTCTTTAATTCTTCAAGCTCTTCAAGCTTACCTTCTGCTGCTTCATATCTGTCAAGATTTTGAAGTCCCGATAAATCATAACCCTTTTCTTCCGCATCCGCAAGCATTAAGGTTATATTCTTTATTGTTGGAATGTCAGAAATCACTAACCTGTCACCAAGTGAGTTTATGGCATTCTGAATATTTTCAACAGCTAAAGCTTCAGCACCGGCAAGGTCAATTCCAAGAGTAATTGCATTTACTGCAAAATACAAACTGCTGTTTTTCGGAATTTCTATCTTATATAATACTTTGGTATTATCAAGGTCAACTACATAGTTATATAATGAAAGCTTTTTTGTTATCAGATTTTTCTTGCTTATTGCTCTTGCTTCAATAATACCGCCTTCTGCATTTGTCGAGTCGATATCTGTTATTGTAACCGTTTCCGGCTCATCCTCACCCTGATAATAAAGCTTTATTTCACACTCTGTCTCATCAACCCTGTGGAGTCCGCCTATTATACCAATCTTTTCATAACAGCCCGGAGATAATTCAAACACCATATTATTTGTACTCGTTGATGCAGAAGATTTGACATCTGCTGCAGCATTCACATTATATGTAAGTCCGTCGAATGTGAACAAACCGCTTTCGGCATCATATGCTTCATTTGCAAGCACATCATCAATATACATACCTGCCTGATTAAATGCAGAATCAACATTATTACCAAGTGAATTGTTAACTGTCAGAAATGAATATCTGTCAAAATAACCCGACAAATCAAGATGAACAGATTCTATCTGATTTTGTATCTTAGCTCCGTCGCCGGAATTTCCCATGATGTCAGCATTTTCCAAGTTGCTTATGACATTATCTTCTATCAGGTCAGAAGCCTCTTGAATCTCAGAATATTCACCCGTCTCCTGCAATGCCAAAACCTCATCAGAGCTTACCTGATTCAACTCCGGTTGGGCAAATGATTGCTGAGACATCATAAGCATCTGCACCGCTATTAAAAGTGCCAATGCTTTTTTAATGTTTTTTTTCATAATATGTACTCCTCTCTGATATGCTTTTATTTTACCTTACATTTTCTTATTAGTAAACGTAAATTATTACCGTTTAAGCAGAATAAAATGCCGGGCAATGATTGCTTTTGCTCTTTTACTCCTTTTTTTCGGTTTTTATTAGCTCATTTTACCAATTAAATTTTTAATATAATTGCTTTTTTGAGTGCTTTTACTATCATCATATTATTATTATAACTACACAAAATCCGTTTGTGAATATCAAAAACACTCATTTATTGTTTAAAACGCTTTTCTTATTAAAAACTATTGACAATTTGTTGTTTTTATTTTATACTGAAAAAACGAACGGAGGTGTTAATATGCCAATACTTACTCTTGCAGAACTAAACGACAGACACATTATATTTAAAAAAATGTCATTCCGCAAATTATTTCCGTATGACTATGTTGAAAGCTACACCTTTCCGCCGACATCTGTCAGCAGTTTTATTTTCGCACTTGACGGAACTGCAACCATAACATCAGATGATTTCAGTCCTTTTCATCTTGAGAAGGGATCACTTTGTTACATTCCGAAAAATTCAGCCTACACATTTTCAGAAGACGAAAAATATGCATATATAGAGCTTGATTTTGAAATATATGATTATGAAACCAACGAAGAAATATATCTTGAAAAGTATCCTACCCTTATCTATCAAAAAACACCAACAGAAATTTCAGATATAATTAACAACATAATCAATATATCCACTTATTCCTCATACGGAAACAATTTAAAATATACATCGCTTGTCTTTAATATGTTTTATACAATGCTTCGTCACAAGCATTTTGACATACCGCAAAACAGCGATTATTCAAAAATTGCAAAAAGTATAAAATATATGGAGGAAAATGTAACAAACACATTAACCTGTGCCGATTTTGCAAAAATGTGTAACTTAAGTGAATCACATTTCAGAAAGCTTTTTAAGCAGCAAATGAACATGACACCGATGCAGTATAATAACGTTGTAAAGATAAATTTCGCCTGTCAGCATCTGAAAACTTCAAACTGCAGAATATTAACGTTATCTGCTCATCTTGGTTTTGCAAATCCCTCAGATTTCTGCCATGTATTCAAAAGGGTAACGGGAATATCTGCAAGCGAATACAGAAACAAAAAATAATCGTTCCAAACAACAGATAACCGCTTTTAACATTGATTCTTTTTAAGCTTCATGTTAGAACAAATAATATACTTTAAACGGAGGTAATTATTTTGATAAAATTAATAGCATTGGATTTTGACTGGACTCTTGTTGAACATAAACCCGACAAGCCTTATATTTCCGGCGAACTTATGGATTTTTTTAAAGAATTTATAAATAAAGGAAATTACGCAGGAATTATTTCAGGCAGACCTGTGTGGGAGTTTAAATGTTCAATTACCGATGCCGGCTTTGAATGGGCAAAACCATTTCCGAATTTTCTTGTAGCAAGAGAAGCCTATCTTTGGGAATATGATACAAACTATGTCGACATAAAAGAACTTAACGGCGAAGCACATAATGATATTTCTTCGTTAAATCTTATTCTGAGCAAGCATTTAAACGGCATAATAAATATGCTTAAAAACAATAATATCATTGTTTCAAATTTCTACATATACGGTGAATTTGCAACTGAAATTCATGTATCATCCGACAAGGCAGATACAGCTTTGGAATTGGTCAAAAACTATGTATCGGAGCATAAAATTCCAAATGCCGATGTTCACCGAAATGGTATTATGATAACAATTTATCACAACAAATACGGCAAAGGCAATACCTTAAAGAGAGTTGCACAATATTATGGGCTGAAACCTGAAGAGGTCCTCGCTGTCGGTGATAATTATAATGATATTTCCATGATTGACGGCAAATTCGGCTTTGTAGGCGGCTGTGTCGGAAATGCAGTTGATGACATTAAAAATACTGTAAAAAAGAACGGCGGTTATGTCGGTGATGGATTTGCCTCCGAGGGTGTTATGGGTATTATTAGGCAGCTTCAGACGGAAGGTAAAATATAATTTAAAACATGGGAGGTAATAATGATGAAACTTAAAAATATAACTGTTCAATTAGGTGGTTTTCATGATCACTGGCTAAGAAACGGAACCGAAGTTTCAACACTGCTTATGGCTGCAATGCAGTATTTTCATTATGATTTCATATGCCTTATGGATAGTGATTTCGGTGAAAAAGCATTAAAAGAAAAAAGCGATATTGAACGCTGGATGCCTGGCAAAAAAGTATTTTTAGGCGTTGAACTTATGTATGACTGGGGTCATGTTGTCACTGTCCAAAATTCATGCAAGGATTTTGATTTAGCAAATCCTGACTGGCGTACAGAATTACAAAAAATACACAAAGGCGGAGGTTTTGTTGCACTTGCTCATATCGGCTATCCATACGGTGATACCGAACCAACATTTAAAGATAAGGAAATTGATGAAATAATTGAAAACGATTATACCGACGCTGTTCAGCTTGAAAGAGTGACCGACTGGCAATGGGTTGAAAAAAGAGCTAACAGAGGTGACAAGCTTCCCTTGGTCGGTGGTTGGGATGCTCATCGTTTATATGACATCTATGATAACGAGGCTAATCTTTATACTAAAAACTGTACTCCTGAAAATCAGATTGACTCAGCTCCCGGAATGAGAACTATCGTTTTTGCAGAGGACAATTCTCTTGAATCGATAAAAAAAGCAATACGAGAAGGAAAAAGCGTTTTAGAACACGTTGAAACAAGCAAGCTGTACGGGAGTCCTGAACTTATCAACACACTCATCGAAAATGGTTATTTTGAAAAAATCAAAGAATTATCAGATAAGCAAAACGAGCTTATTTTAAAAAATGACATTCTCACAGCTTATACCGGTGCCAAATTACAATTCCCCGGCAAAGGTACTGTAACTGTTCCTTATGACAATGATATGTCTTGCAAAGAATTAGAAACAGATGAAAACGGAATTTTAACACTTGATTCAGCTCCATTACCCGCCATGCTTGATTTTTCACATCTTCCATTCCGCTGGAAAGGTGATAAAGGTGAAAGAATGTGGGCTGTTAAGGTAGAAAACAATATCCAATACATTGTTATACCTAAAATTATGAACGGAAAAAGGTATCTTACTGTTAAACTATTAAAAGACCTTGAATGTGATATTACAGTACATGAGCCAATACAATATGAAGGAAGAGTCAGTGCGAAAAAAGATGATGAACTGATTTGTTTAGAAATTCCTGATGAAGTTCCTGATATTTTTAATATTTCTTTTGAGTTAAACGCTGTTAACGGAGGTTATTCCGAATATAGCAAAAAAACAGGCATTGCAATTGCAAAAAGTAACAACAAAGACTGGTCAGAGTGTCCCCTTTATTATGCCAACACGCAAGAGCAATGCGGAGGCTTTGGAAGTAACAGACCTTACCCCGGCGAAGATGTATTCAGCGGAAAAGCACAGTTTAAGTGGGATGAAAAATTTTTATATGTGAAATTTGATATTGTGGACGAAATTCATATCGCCCCTCCTTCAGGACATTGGATGTACCGTTCTGACTGTATCTGCATAAGCTTTGACCCTAAGCTTATGAGAAATAAAAGCTTCAAAGATTTATCAGGCTTTATGATAGGCTTTCCTGAAGAAGGTCCTGAAATAGTCGGTATTACAAACCTCGAAGAAGAAGCAGGACTTTTTCATGAAGAAACCCCTAAAGGAAGAATTGTTACTGCATATCTTCCATGGGATAAAATAGGAGCAAAACCTGAAAAAGGACTTCACATAGGAATACATTTTAGCTTTCTTAACGACAATGGTACAGGTCTACTTGATAATGTTCATTGGCCGATGCCGGCTGAAAATGGGAGAATGGAACAGGCATGGGATTTCGGAATATTATATTTAAATTAAAGAATAATAATCCACTGGCTCAGCGATTGTGTTTTGTTGTTCATCATTTTGCTGAATTATTTAAGATGGGGCTGTTGCAAATGAGCATTTTTAAGATGCTCATTTGCAACAGCCCCATCTGTGAAAAAGCATATATTTTGATAGAATTCTACTAAGGCGCTCTATCGCATTAGTTATGTGAATGACCTTTCTGACCTCCACTGAAAATTTAAACACTGATGTTAGTGCTTCCAAATATTTTTCCCACCGGTTCATCGCACTTTG
>CASFSH010000014.1 GCA_949297205.1 uncultured Bacillota bacterium
GTATAATATTCCAGGTCTACCGGCAGTATATGCAGATGAAGATGAAGCTGAAACACTGGAAATAAAGTTAAGTGATATAAACACTAATGTGGAAGTTATATTAAAATACGGTATTATTGAAAAATGGGATATAATAACAAGAAGTGCAGTAATAATTAATTGCAATGATAAGGCGGTAAAAATCAGAAATGCTTCCAGTTTGTGTCTTGACCTGCCTTATGGTGAATGGGACTGGATGCATTTTCACGGAAGACATTCTGCAGAACGTCGTACGGAGAGAACTCCTATCATTCATGGAATACAGGAAAGTTCCAGTGTAAGAGGGGTTTCCAGCCATCATCAGAATCCTTCTGTAATTATTTGCAGTAAGGACTGCAGTGAAGATTACGGAAGCTGTATAGGTGCTGTTTTAATGTACAGCGGCAGCTTTAAAACAAAAATCGAACTTGATCAGATGAATATGACAAGACTTGTAATGGGAATTAATAATGAAAACTTTGAATGGATTCTTGAAAATGGTGAAGAATTCTATACCCCTGAAGCAATTCTTTCATATAGCGGGGAAGGACTTTCAAAATTATCGCATAATTTTCATAAAATTATACGAAATAATGTGTGTCGTGGAAAATATAAGCTTACAGAACGTCCTGTACTTATTAATAACTGGGAAGCAACATATTTTGATTTTAACTCCGATAAGCTTTATGATATTGCAAAAACTGCTTCTCAGCTTGGAATTGACATGCTTGTAATGGATGACGGCTGGTTCGGGAACAGAGAGAGTGACACATCGGGATTGGGTGACTGGACAGTTAACGAAAATAAGCTGCAGGGTTCTCTTTCTGAACTTACATCAAGGATAACTTCTCTCGGAATGAAATTCGGTATATGGTTTGAACCGGAAATGATATCTGAAGACAGTGCATTATATCGTACCCATCCTGAATGGACTATTAAAATACCCGGAAGAAATCCCGTTCGCAGCAGATGTCAGCTTGTACTTGATATGACGCGTAAGGACGTAAGAGAATATTTATACCGCTCAATAAGTAATATTTTAAACAGTGCGGACATATCATATGTTAAATGGGACATGAACAGAAGTATATGTAATTTGTTTTCTGCAGAAATTCCGCCTGAAAGAATGGGCGAAATGCAGCATAGATATGTATTGGGACTTTATGAATTATTGGAACGTTTGACAACCGATTTTCCTGATGTATTATTTGAAGGATGTTCAGGAGGCGGAGGACGATTTGATGCAGGAATGCTATATTATTGTCCTCAAATATGGTGCAGTGATAATACGGATGCATATGAGAGAACAATAATACAATACGGTACTTCATTTTTCTATCCAGTATCAACTGTAGGCTCTCATGTTTCCGCAGTACCAAACCATCAGACCGGCAGAATAACACCTCTTGAAACAAGAGCGGTTGTTGCCATGGCAGGAAGTTTCGGATATGAGCTTGATCTGAACAGTCTTACTGAAAATGAAAGGGAAGAAGTAAAAGAGCATGTAAAAGAATTTAAAGAAAACAGAAACCTGATTCATAACGGAGATTATTACCGTCTAAGCAATCCTTTGAATGATGAGTATGCTGCATGGGAATTTGCCGCAGAAGATAATTCGCAAGTTCTTGTTTATGGAGTTGTTTTCCGTTCAAAGCCAAACAGTCTGAGATTTTTAATTAAATTGAAAGGTTTGATTGGTGATGCACATTATGTATTGGAAAATGACGAAAAAATATATACAGGTAACGCTCTTATGGAAGGCGGTATTCTCATTCCTCGTACATCAGGAGATTATTGTGCTTTCAGGTTCCATTTTACAAAAATAGATAAATAAAATACAGAATAAAAAAACAAGAATTTTGCTTTTGCAAAGTTCTTGTTTTTTCAGGAAGATTTATTTAACGACTTTTATGATGTATTCAATTCCCCAGTCAAAATTATTTTGTTCCATATTTGCGTTTATACCGTTTTCTTTCATTAAATCAACGGCATGCTTTACGGTATTTGTAAATAGACGCATATCTCTTATTCCGGACATTTTTACTTTTTGGTGTTTTTCGACTTTTTCTTTAAGCATACTGGCAACCAATTCTTCGCTTTGCCTGACATTTAGGTTGTTGTCACAGATTATTCTGACTGCTTCAAGCTGTTTATCGCTATCAAGATTTAAAAGAGTTCTTGCGTGACGTTCGGTAAGAGAATATTCCCGTATAATTTTTTTAACTATGGGAGAGAGTTTTAGTAAACGGATTTTGTTTGCAATATTCGATTGGCTTTTCCCAAGTTTTTTTGCTATATCATCCTGCGTCATTCCCTGATCATTAATAAGACGTTGATATCCTTCGGCAATTTCAAAAAAAGAAAGGTCTTCCCGTTGCAGATTTTCAAGCAGTGCCAATATTGCGGATTTATCGTTATCTGCATTCATTATAATTGCGGGAATGGTATGTAGCCCTGCCAGTTGAGTTGCCCTTAGTCTTCGTTCTCCGGAAATTAATTCATATCCGCATCTTACTTTTCTGATCGTAATCGGTTGAAGAACGCCGTATTCCTTTATGGAATCGGATAATTCTTTCAATGAAGATGTTTCAAAGATTTTCCTGGGCTGATTTGGATTTGGCTTTATATATGATATGGGAATATCATATACATGGTATTTTTTTCGTGTATTTTTTAACACTTCTAACATAATCATACTCTATCCTTTCTTTGATTCAACAGATACGGAGGAATTTGTTATGTAAATCCCTCCGTCTGTTGCTCGGTGTGGTGGAAGGTATAAGACTTAATGAAAGGATGCCGATAAATATGAAGTTTGAGTGTTTCATATAAATATCAGCCACATTCGCCTTACAGATATGATTATACCATATTTTTACAAAAAGGGAAGAAAAACCGTTCGACAGTTTATGATAATGTTATTTCTTTTTTTTGATTTGTTTTATATTATAACAAGAGTCGATAGGATTTTTTGTCACAATACCTGCTTTTCTGGGATATTGAATCGGAGTATGTCTTACTTTTTTTATGATAATTATTTTGTGGTTAAGGTCTGTATTGGGAATATGTATATTTTTTACTTCAGTTACTTCTCCTCCGAGAATATGTATGGCGCGGTGTGCATCTTTAAGCTCCTCGTCGGCAAGCGGGCCTTTTAATGCAAGAAAATAACCGCCTGTTTTTAAAAAAGGAATACATAATTCCGACAAAACTGTCATATTTGCAACAGCTCGTGACACAGCTGTATCGAATTTTTCACGCATTTGGCGGGCATAATCCTCAGCACGTCCATGCACAGTTTGTACACCGTCAATTTTCAAATCCGAAATAACTTCATTTAAAAAATTAATTCTTTTGTTAAGAGAATCGAGAAGGGTGAGATTTAAGTCAGGCTTTGCTATTTTTAAAACAAGGCCGGGAAATCCCGCACCGCAGCCAACATCAATTATTTTCCCCTGTACAAATCCGGTTGTTATTGCACTCATACTGTCAAGAAAATGTTTTGTCGCTATAGAGTCTTTATCGGTAATTGCGGTGAGGTTAATTTTTTTGTTCCATTCAACCAGTAATTCCGCATATGTGCAGAGAGCATCTATTTGTCTGTCATTTAATTCGATGCCTAATTCATCACTTCCGTTTTTTAGCAGTTCAATCATAATATCCTCCGTTCATATCTAAACACATTATAATGATATTATATAATAAATATTAAATTTACGCAATAAGACTTGAAAAAAAAAGTTAAATGTATTAAAATAATATAAATATTATTTACCGAAAGGAAATTTCATTATGTATGGATATAATGTATTTCATGATGATATAATGAAAAACTTAATTTATAATGTTAAAAAAGGCGAACACAGACATGCTTATTTATTCACCGGACCAAAAGGTGTAGGAAGACATCTGGCGGCAAAGTTATTTTCAGCAGCGCTATGCTGTACTTCGGAAAAAAGACAGCCATGCAATGAATGTCATGCCTGTATATGCACAAAAAACGATACAAATCCCGATATAGTGCATATAAAGCCTAAAGATAAAAAATCGGTTACGGTAGAACAAGCTCGAGAAATCGTCGCTGATGCCTATGTAAAACCTCTTGAATCTGCCAATAAAGTGTATATTATTGATGATGCATATGATTTGAATGAAGCAACGCAGAATTGTCTTTTAAAGATTCTTGAAGAACCGCCCGAATATGTTGTGTTTATAATTATTGCAGATAGTGAAGCACAATTATTGCAAACTGTACTGTCAAGGTGTACAACAATCCATTTTCCTACAGTCACTGACGATGTTATAAAAAAATATATCGAAGAGAACTATCCTGATTCATATGATAAAAGTGATCTGCTGATTTCTTTGTCAAACGGTATACCGGGAGAGGTTGATAAAATATTATCGGATCCTGATTATTATGACTTGAGAAGCGAAAGTTTTAAAAAATTAATTTCATTGATGTCAGAACATAAAATTTCAGCATACACAATTAGTGAATTCTTGGAGGATCATAAAGATGATGCCGAAAAAATTATAGATTTTTGGCAGAGTTTTTTAAGAGATATACTTATAATATCTGAGGGTGGAGATAAATTGATATGGAATAAAGATATGCAAGAAGAAATAAAAAAAATTGCATTTTCTATAAAGCCTGAATTTTGCGTTGTGGCTTTAGAACAAACAATTTTGGCAAAAACTATGTTGAGAAAATATGTAAATTTGCATAGTTTATCTCTTAATCTGTCATTTTCTATAAAAAAAAGATTATATAAGAAATAAATTTAAACATATTTTTTATTGTAAAAAATTATATTTTATGGTATAATTATATTTATACAAGTTGTGGTTGTGTTTTGTAATTACAACTCACAATTTTACCGATATATGTTTTAATGGAAAGGATTTTCAGATATGCATAGCAATAAATTTACTGAATTAACCCCTATAATAAATAAGTTAAGCGAAAAATGCACACAAAACGGAGTAATAAATCCGGATTTGTATAATATTTATGATGTAAAAAGGGGATTAAGAGATAGACAGGGAAAAGGTGTATTGACTGGTTTAACCGAGATTGGAGAAGTTAAATCCTATACAATTGATGATGGTGAAATGATACCGTGTGAAGGAAAATTGTATTATCATGGAATTGATATAGAGAAGTTAGTAAGCGGATTTTTGAAGGATGACAGATTTGGATTTGAAGAAACTACATATCTTTTACTTTTTGGAGAATTGCCTACAAAATCTCAGCTGGAAGAATTTTGTTCTGTTTTATCTGAGTACAGATCATTGCCAACCAGCTTTGTACGTGATATTATAATGAAAGCTCCTTCTCAGGATATGATGAATACGCTTGCACGAAGTGTTCTTACAATGTATTCTTATGATGAAAATCCTGATGATACGTCTGTCGAAAATGTATTGAGACAATGTCTGCAAATGATTTCTATATTCCCGCTTCTTTCTGTTTATGGGTATCAGGCATGTAAACATTATTTGTATGGAGAAAGTTTATTTATTCATACGCCTCCAAAAGAATTATCTATTGCAGAAACAATACTTTACACACTGCGGCCTAATAAAAAATATACTCCCCTTGAAGCTAAAATACTTGATATTTCATTGGTGGTTCATGCTGAACATGGCGGCGGTAATAATTCTACATTTACAACTCATGTTGTTTCTTCTTCGGGAACAGATACTTATTCTACAATTGCAGCATCTCTTGGATCACTGAAAGGCCCCCGTCACGGAGGAGCAAATAAAAAAGTTGTTGAAATGTTTAATGATATGAAACAAAAAGTAAAAGATTGGACAGATGAGGAAGAAATAAAGGAGTATTTACAAGGAATACTTGATAAAAGAGAATTTGATAAAAGCGGTCTGATTTATGGGATAGGCCATGCTGTTTATACAATATCCGATCCGCGTACAAATATTTTGAAAAAACTTATCAGACCTCTTGCAGAAGAAAAGGGAAGAACGGATGAACTTGTATTATATGAAAATGTTGAAAAACTTGCGCCGGCATTATTAAGCAGTAAAAGAAATCGTGCTGTGAGTGCAAATGTGGATTTTTACAGCGGTTTTATTTATAATATGCTTGATCTTCCTTTAGAATTATATACTCCTATCTTTGCTATTGCAAGAATTTCCGGATGGAGTGCGCATAGAATAGAAGATATTTTAAATACAGGAAAAATTATTCGGCCCGCATATAAAAATGTCGCAAAACATAGGGAATATGTTGATATGGAAAACAGAATGTAATAACCAAAAAATTATTATAAAACCTGCTGATTGTTTATAATCAGCTTAAAAGTCATACCTAATTTTTCGGCTGCTTTTCTGCACATTATCATTCGTCCGAGAAATATTTCAAAATAATCCATAACAGAACTGTATTGCGTATCAACCGTAAGATTAAGTATCAGAGATGTCTGATCATCATTAATTGTTACGGTTGATTTTTTTACTGAATAATTAACACGGTCATGAATATCAAAGGTCGATGCATCTCTGTTTCGTACTCTTGTATATCTTACATCACTTTTATCTGCAATTATTAATGCAGCAGCAAGGGGATTGACAGCGACACCTGTTCCTTCATCATGGTTTCCTATCGCAGTGGTGATAACTGCAATATCGCGTGCAGGCATATTAAGATTGGATAAAATCCTAAAAGCCATGACTGCACCGCTTAATGAATGGTCAATACGGTTGACAAGATTTCCTATATCATGGAGATATGCTGCTATTTGTACAAGTTCTATATCATGTTCGGAATATCCCAAGGTTTGCAATATGTATTTTGCAACGCTTGCTACTCTGCCTACGTGTGCAAAACTATGTTCGGTAAAGCCGAGAGCAATTAATGATTTATCTGCCTCTTCAATGTAAATTTTAATATCTTCATTATTTTTTATGTCTTCAAAAGTTATCATAAAAAAGTTCCTTTCTTAATATTATTTTGTTAAATCGTCATCACTGAAAATTATTGTAAAAATAGTTCCTTCTTTGGGCTTTGATTTTACATAGATCTGAGCGTTGTTTATCTGTGCAATGTGTTTAACTATAGACAAACCAAGACCTGTTCCGTTAACCTTTTTTGAATGACTTTTATCAACTCTGAAGAATCGTTCATATATTCTGTCAATGTATTTTTCGGGAATACCGATTCCTGTATCAGCAATAATAATTCTTTTTTCCATCAGTGTTATTTTAATAGAACCGTTTTGTACATTATATTTTATTGCGTTGTCACACAGATTGTATATCATTTCGGAAATCTGAGATGGATATGCAATTATTGTAAAATCCTTGCCTATAATTTCTATATTTATATTTTTGTTTTTTGCGTTAGAGCCAAGCATCTCGCATACCTGCAGTATTATTGGTTTTACGTGAATTTCCTCTTTATTGTCGGATATGACATTTTCGTCAAGTTTAGATAGTTTAATAATGTCATCAATCAAAACGATCAGACGAGAACTTTCTTTTTCTATTTTCTCGGCAAATCCGACAATATCCTCTGGCTTTGCAATGCCTCCGGATATAATTTGAGCATATCCGTGAATTGAAGTAAGAGGGGTTTTTAATTCATGAGATACATTTGCGGTAAATTCTCTACGCAAATGTTCAGAATCAGCTTTTGCTGTTACATCAAATAAAAGCATAATTACACCGGTTGTCTTTTTGTCATTTTTAACTGGACGTAAAAAAATCTGGAATGTTTTTTGTGCCAAGATAATAACAATGTCGTTTTTTTTGCCCTCAAGAGCTTTATCAACCGCCTGAAGTAAAATTATATTGTCAGTTATTTCTGAAATTTTTTTGTATTTATAGTTAAATTGGTTTATATTGAATATATCAATGGAACAATTATTCATTGTAAGAATATTTGTTTTATCATCAATTATTATAAGACCCTCATTCATATTATCGGTTATTGCCTGTAATCTTGTTTTCTGATTTTTAACCTTTTCCATTTGCCGTTTTATTTCTTTATTCTGAAGCATTATTCTGTTTATAAACGGCTTAATTTCTTCATATACTCCATTTAACGAATCATTATCAAAAGCATACACATTTTCAATTGGTTTAACAATGTTGTATGTCAGCCTGCGTGCAATTATTATTGTAAAAATATAAATTGTAACCAGCAAAAACAGGATAACAAGTAAAATTGTTGATACAAAAGAAAATAGTGTTTTTGTGGAGGTAGACACGCGAATATATGATGAATCATTTAGTTTAACTGTACAGTTATATATATTTTTTGTGGACAAAACAGAATATTTTCCTGAAAATCCTATTCCTGTTTTTTTTGCATCGTGTACATCGGATATATCACCGGATAAATCACCGTCAGGATACAGAGTGTTTGTTCCTGCAATATATTTTACCTTAAAATTTTCAGACAATAAAACAATTTCTTTTTCAGTGTTGTTGATGGTTAATTTTTTTAAAATTTCATATGGGTCATCCGAAGTAT
>CASFSH010000015.1 GCA_949297205.1 uncultured Bacillota bacterium
GCTTTTGTCATAAATGGATATTTTATTTTCGTTTCCGAAAATTATTTTGTCTTCATTACAGGATATATAAATGATATTATCAGTTGAAATTACCTTTTCTGTACCATTTTCATCCAATAGATACAAACCTTTTTCATTTGCACCGTAAATTTTATTGTCAAAAGATATTATAAAATTATATATATTGGTGCTTACTTTTTGCCAATTGTTCTGATCTAATAAATTTTTATCTGTATTCCCCTTGTATAATCCGTCATTACCTGCTGCAAACAATATGTTTCCAGATATTCCGCAACTAGCAATAGAAGTTTCAAAAATATATGTATTCTTTACTTCCTTTTTTTCTATGTCAAGGATACATATTCCAAAGTCTCCTGAGATGTAAGCATATTTGTCTTTTACAAATATGTCATTTACCTGTTTGGAGCCTATTTTGTCTGTATCTTTCAAATATGGTATATTATAAGTTTCTTCATCTTTTATAAGAAAATCAATGTTGCCGTTTTCATATACTATAATAAGCGTACTGTAGGCATCGGCATATTTGATGGATGCTATTTTTATATCATTCAAAAGATTGGTCTTATTGTAATAATATACCGAATTGTCGTCTGAATTGAATGAATACAGATTCTTGTCGTTGAGACAATATGTTATGTTACCAAATGTTTCAACATTGGTGGCATTCCCGAAAGACTGGAATGCTGTCCATTCCCCAACAGCAATTTGGGAATATAAGCATGAAAAAGAAACAAGTATTTGTACTATTATCAGAAGTATTCTTTTCATTACTCCGGTAAATTCTTTAGAAATTCATTTAATTTGTTCATTGCTATGGCTCTGTGGCTTATGGAATTTTTTTCCTTGTCGGTCATTTGAGCAAAAGTCTTGTCATATCCTTTCGGCATAAATACCGGGTCATATCCGAAACCGTTCTTCCCGGCTCTTTCTTTAGTTATGCTTCCTTTTATGATACCATCAAAAATATATTCCTTGCCATCTATAATGAGTGCGGCAACTGTTCTGAACTGAGCGTCTCTGTTTTCCTTGCCGTTCAGTGCTCCAAGTAGTTTGTTTATATTGGCTTCGTGGTCATGTCCTTCGGTTGCATATCTGGCAGAGTGCACGCCCGGTGCTCCATCAAGGGCATCAACTTCAAGTCCGCTGTCATCGGCAAAGCTGTTCATTCCGTATTTGTTGTAGATATGTCTTGCTTTGATAAGCGCATTGCCTTCAAAAGTATCTGCTGTTTCCGGTATATCATCATTGCAGCTTATGTCGCTTAGTGACAAAATCTCAAAACTATTTCCTATGATATTTCTTACCTCTTCCAGCTTGTGTAGGTTATTTGTTGCAAAAACCAGTTTTTTGTCCATTATTAAATATATGTTTATCTTTGTAATTTATAAATTTCTATTTGGTTATTATCTGATACAAAAATAGCTATATGAAATATATCTATCGTAATAAAAACGTAAAATTCCATATTTTAATTGTGTTGCTAACACTTTTTTACAGTGTTGCTTTTACTTTTTCCGAGTTTTATGGTTCGCCTTTTTCGGGTATTAAAGATTTTTTTATACTGTTTATTCAGTGGGGCTGTATTGCTTTTGCCACTTACGGGCTATTGCTCCTTATGGCTCTAAACAGGTATGTTTTTGCAGCTCTTTTCACTCCATTGACTCTTTTATGCTCTGTTCTTACATATTTCAGATATACGGCAAATGTGACTTTAACTCCAATGATAATAGATTTGTGTGTTGTAAACGACATGCAGACAGGAATGACTTTGGTTAGCTTTTCACTTGTTTTTGTGATGGTCTTGTCTATTATTTTAGGAGTATTTGCAAGTGTCGTGAGATTCAGGATGGATTCTCCGTCTTTTATCCCTAATCTTCTGATAGGTATAGCTATAGTCAGTCTTTGCAATGGGTTAGTGCCGCGTATAGAGAGACCTGTATCAGAGCGTATGCCATATTCTTTGTACTATAATGTAAAAAAGTATCTGCAGGAAAGGCAGGTTGTAAATGCAGAACGTCCTGACTTTGAAGGACAAGCCTTATGCGGGAGTGACAGCATTACGGTTGTTATGGTAATAGGGGAATCCCTCCGTGCCGATCATCTGCAGCTGAATGGATATGAAAGGGAAACAACTCCATTGCTTTCTTCGGATACATCTGTTGTGTCATTTCCAAATATTTATACAGAGGAGTGCTACACCCATACAAGTATCCCTGTAATGCTTACTCGTGCTGACAGCATAAATCCGGAAAGAGCATATACTGAACGTTCATTTATTTCCTTGTTCAAGAAGGCTGGATTCCGGACTTCCTGGCTTGCAAACCAGGAATCAGTGAAGAATTATGTCTATTTCATGAAAGAGTGTGATACGCTGGTGTATGCAAACAGTGGCAAGTCAATGTACGTTTTTGATAAATGGTTGGATGAAGAGTTGCTTCCTTTTTATAACAATGAAGTTTCAAGACATGAATCCCGTAAACTTATATTGCTTCATACAATAGGCTCACATTGGTGGTATGAGTCGCATTATCCTGAAGAATATCGTAAGTTTGAGCCTGTAATTGATACAAGAGTCGTTTCTTCCTGTACGGATGAAGAACTTATAAATTCATATGATAATACAATTGTATATACCGACTATTTCATAACTCAAGTTATAGATAGGGTAAAAAATGAAAATGCCGTATTGATATACTTGTCGGACCATGGTGAGTCTTTAGGTGAAGATGGGATGTATCTTCATGGAGCCGACCATTATACCCTTCATTATCCGGCATGTTTCATTTGGATGTCCGATATGTATAAAAAGAATTATCCGCAGAAGTGGAATTCAACTAAAAAAAATAAGGATAAACCTTATCGTACAGATTTTCTTTTTCACAGTATTTTATCTGCTGCAGATATAAATACGGATTATTTGGTTGATGAATTAAATGTGTTTAATTATGGAGAAAAATAAAAGAATTGTATGGGTTGACTATGCCAAAGTATTGTGCATATTCTTTGTGGCTTTAGTTCATACTCCTATATACAGACCAGTGTATGACGTGCTTTGTGCCTTTATAATACCTATGTTTTTTTTTCTGTCGGGATATTTCTTCTCTTATGACAGGTATCCTGACTATTGGGCTTTCCTTAAAAGACGAGTCAGGCAGTTATTGGTTCCATATTTTTCATTGGCAATTATAGCATACGTCTTTTGGTTTTTTGTAGGTCGTCATTATGGAAATGATGCTGAACTTGATATTTCGTGGTATTCTCCTTTGGTCGCAACAATTATGGGGTGGGGAAAAGAAATGGTGCAGTCTGTCCCTTTATGGTTCGTCATGGCACTTTTTACACTTGAAATTATATTCTGGCCTATTGGCAGATATGTAAAAAACAGTTATATCCTGTTGTTGCTATTTGTTGCTTTTGGCTATGTTGAGGTTTATTATGTTGATGTAAAGCTTCCTTTTTATATCAATCATGCATTGGTTGGTTTGATTTTATATTTTAGTGGTATGTTGTTTCATAGGATTAACTATAAACGTCTTTATTCCTATATACTTTTGCCGGTTGGCGCCATTGCTCTTTGGATTGCCGTTTTCAATAATGAACATGTGACTTTCCTGATTGAAAAGTTTGGCAATTACTGGTATTTCCTTCTTGGCGGATTGGGAGGAATTGCAATGATTATAGCAATATGTAATATTCTTGCAGATGTTATAGGAGACTTGGCATTTGTCAGATATATAGGTAAGAACACTATTGTGATATGCGGTCTACATTTGGTCATGTTTACTCTGATAAAGGGCATAATGGTATATATTTTAAATATTCCGCTAACTGTCCTTGACAACTCTGTTGTGCCATGTCTGATTATGGGGGCAGTTAGCATTGTATTCTGTTTGCCTGTCATATATGTCTTGGAAAAATATTTTCCTTATTTGCTGGGGCGTATAAAATCTTGATCATATAAATCTGATATAAGATATTATATAATTATAATTCCAAATTAGTGTAGCTATAATATGAAAAGTAATTTAAGCTTGATTGACCAGTTGATGAGCCCGCAATCTCAGGAACTTATGAAGAGAGAGAATTGTTTTGATTTTATGAGATATTTTTTTGCTTTTTCTATTATTTATGTACACTATTTGTCATTAGCAGACTTGGATTATTTTTATCTTGTATCTGGATGGTATGGAGTGAAAATATTTTTCATGATAAGTGGATTCTTTGTTTTTTATAGCTTTTTGAAGCAACCTGATTTAAAGGCTTATACGAGTAAACGTATAAGAAGAATTATTCCAGCCTATGTATTGATTGTATTATTATGCTTTATTGCCGGAATATTTTTGACAGTGCTTCAAGTCAAGGAATACCTTACATCAATTGAAACCTACAAATATCTTTTTGCAAATTTGCTTTTTCTGAATTTTGTTCAACCGTCACTTCCTGGTGTGTTTGAGAGTAATGCTATGGTTAATATGGCTTTGAACGGTTCTCTTTGGACAATGAAGGTTGAAGTTATGTTTTACGCTACAGTTCCAATTATTGTATGGTTGATGAAAAGGTTTGGAAAACTAAAAATTCTTGTATTGATATATATATTTTCTCTTTTATACGATTTTGTTTTTTTACAATTATATGAGCAGACCGGTAATAGGTTTTATTTACTTATGGGCAAACAACTTGGAGGAATGTTTATTTACTTTTATTCGGCGGTTGCTGTCCTTTTATATCTTGATAAAGTTACCCGCTATATGAAATATCTTTTTCCTTTTTCTTTGTTGATATGTTTGCTGTATTTTTTATCACAAAATGCTAGTTTTACTGATTTTTTAGGTATTTCGTTTTTATATCCATATGTTGAGATTGGATTTGGATGGCTTTATGTAATAGAACCTTTAGCGACATCAGTAATTCTTATAGGTATATCTTATGGAATAAAATCTTTGAACTTTCTCAGGAAGTATGACAATATTTCTTATGGATTGTATCTCTTTCATTATCCAATTATACAGGTTTTTGTTTATTACGGTTATACTGATAAATATCCTGTTGCATTTCTTTTTATCACGTTGGCTTGTACAATTGTTATGGCCTATCTTTCTTTTAAGTTTTTGGAAAAGCCTGTATATGATAAAAAACTTTTCAGGAAATTGAAGTGATAAATTTTAGGTATAGTTACTCCTTGTTATTTATTATTGATATAATATTTATTCTGGATATTGGTTTGAGTGGTGGAGTGAACTAACTACTACTTAAGGTGTATTGTTCTTTATAAAGTATTGTATTAAGGTCCTTTTTGAACAAATTGTTTTGTTTCTTGATGTAAAGTCTTTATTTTTGCAACGAATATATTCTTGTAATTAAAGAATTATACTTAAGAATAATATATAATAAACAAACATTAATCATTCGATGAATTTTGTAGAAGAATT
>CASFSH010000016.1 GCA_949297205.1 uncultured Bacillota bacterium
ACGACGGTTGCAATTTTCACGTTTAACGGTAACTTTGGCTCATTCTTCTGGCCGTATCTGATTGTGCCTGCTGAGAATAAAAGGACAATCGGCGTTATGCTGTATATGATGAAATCCAACGCGGTTTATACGCTGGATACAAAGATGATTGCGGCGTTTATCTGTATAATTCCGCAGCTGCTTATATTTATTATATTCCAGAAAAAGATTATCGGAGGAATAAATCTCGGCGGCGTAAAGGGATAAAAAGGTTCGGAAAAAATGAAAGTGTAATATTAAGAGAGCGGGTTAAAAAGGAAGAAAATAAATAGTAGGCGTATATTCACAGGTATTCTCGCTGTGGCAGTGCTACTGCAAACAATGCTTTTTGCCGGTATTTCAGTATCGGCTGATATGGAGGTCAAAACCTTCGGACCGTTTTTTGCCGGTGATGAGGGAGCGTTAAGAGATGGCTGGCATGAAATAGCCGATGTGACTCAGAGTGTTGATTATATTTATACGTTAAGCTATAAAATAAAGGCTGATAAGGCAAGCAAAAGCGGAGCAGTGAATGTATATGGAGCGCAGAATATCAGTCTGGGACGATATTTCCCCGGCAGAGGCTTCGAGGGAGCGTATTATTTGGACGGAGAGGTTAGGAAAGCGAAATTCAGCGCGCTTAATGAGAATGTGACAGCTGTCAACGTATGGTATATCGTTGAAACAGAATGGTGTAATGCCGCCGACAACAGATATATGAAATACACCGTTAAGAATGAACAGGGCGAAGTCCTTGCGGAATCGGAAAAGCTTGACGGACTTTGGTGTGATCACTATTACGCTGCTGCCGATGCGATTGCGAATGATACATATCCGACTGGAATATATCCGTGGAATAATGGAACAGGCGCTGACGTTATGGTTAAGGATGTAACTGTTACCGCAGCCTATACTCCGGTTTACGGCGAAGTATTCAAGTATAAATTTAACAGTGAAAATGACTATGACAGCAGATGGATTCGCATTGAGGGCGAAACAAAAATAGTTGACGGAGCTTTGCAAATACCAAACGGGGCATGGCCTGCAGTTAAAATCGATGCTGATTTGGGCTATTATGAGTTCTCATATAAGGTAAAGGCGTCGGACGCCTGCGCGGGAGTGATGAATGTATACGAAAATATATCGGGTATGAATTTCGGACAATACCATGCCGGAACAAGCATCGGCGTCGGATCTAAAGATACCGATAAGGAGATAAATACAGGATATCTTACCGCCGCCAAAAATGTATGGTATACGATTAAAATAGCCTTCAGCGCAAATGAGGGAGAAGAATATGCAAAATATACGATTTTAGATTCCGGCGGCGCGGAGGTGTATAAAAAGACTTGTTATGAAATACAAAGAAGCAGCGAAGGAACATTCGGAACAGAGGTGATTTTCTGGAATCAGGGCGGAGGCGCATTTTATTATATTGATGATGTAACGCTTACAAAGCTTGAAAAGCCGACAGTCAAGCGAGATTCAAGAATACTCATAGACGAGAATTTTGACAGCGGCATATATGACAGCGCGGTATGGATGGGCGCATCGGAAGGCGTGACTGTTGATAATAAAACGCTTCAATTCAAATCAGGCGGATATCTTTACTTTAGTCTTCCGAACAAGGTGAAGGAAAAGGCTTACAGAATTACATACGATATAAAATCAGACTCTGTTATCAATCCGGATAAGCTCGGAAGCCTGCATATGTACGGCGAGAATAACAGCGCGGACGGAGAAACGTCCAATTCAAACGGCATGAGTATGTTCAGTACAAAAAACGGCTTGTATCATGTGCTTGAGGCGGATCTTGAAAACAGGATTCCCAAATATGCAACAGGCAAAGGTAAGGTAAGCGCTGAAAAGTGGTATACGGTGGAAATTGAGTTCAGCGAAACCGGCGGAGCTGATAATACCGGCTTTATCCGTATGAATTTGATTGACAAGGAAACAGGCAGAGCTGTGGACGAAGGCTTTGAGGTGGCTTTGGGATATGCGTCAGAGCAGCCCAATAAAACCCAATATTGCCTGTGGAGCTGTTCTGATATAATCGGCGGTACGGAATATGACAATCCCGACTTCTATATAGACAA
>CASFSH010000017.1 GCA_949297205.1 uncultured Bacillota bacterium
CGGTTTATTTTTTTATTTTTTAAAAAAATGATTGACAAATGATTTAGAATATGGTAATATAGATGACAGCAAAGTAGAAAATAATGCGTTAAGTGAGATAAGGACGGGAAGTTGCCTTAACTACGAAGAGCATTTTGTTCGCGGTATTATTTTCGCATTCCGTTGCTGCAAAATCGATATATTATTATGCCTTTTTGCAGTATATTTGCAGAAAGGATTTTTTAATATGGAAAAGAATTATTTAAATGCTAAACAAAACACACTTCGAATTTGTACCGTTGCAATGCTTGTTGCTGCGGCTGTTGTACTGGGAATGTATTCGTTACGAATCGGGTCGGGGATAAAGATATCCTTTAAATTTATACCGATGGTTGTATGTTCTGCGTTTTTTGGACCTGTATGGGGAGGATTATGCGGTGGAGTGAGTGATTTTATTGCGTATCTTTTTAATCCTGCAGGAGGTGCATATTTGTTCCCTATATCTATAGTTGAGTTTTTATACGGTGTATCTTATGGGCTGTTTTTTTACGGAATAAAAAAGTTTGATAAGACAACAATGTTTAAGGTCGTTGCCTGTATATTATTGAATACCGTGGTTTTGAGTACCTTTGTAATGGCATATATATTGAAAGATTTAATGGGTATGACTTATATGTCTGCCATAATCTACAGAATGCCGGCAACATTGTTAAACATGGTAATTCATTTGGTGGGTGTGACATTAATATTAAAGTACGTGCCAAAATTGTCAAAAATCATGAAATTGAACCTGACGTAATAAAAGCTTATGATGTTTGTTTGGCAACTGAAAAAGGAGTTGTAAAAAATGAGCATGAAAGAAAAGCTTCACACGGGAGAATTATATCTTCCGATGGATGATGATATATTAAAAGAACAGTTTAGATGTCTTGATTTGCAGTATGAGTATAACATGACACATCCTACAGAATCTGACAAAAGGGAAAAATTGTTAAAGCAGATGTTTGCCGAAATCGGTGAAGGCTGTTACATAGAACCTCCTTTTCATGCAAACTGGGGAGGGAAGCACGTACATTTCGGTAAAAATGTATATGCAAATTTCAATCTTACGATGGTGGATGATACTCATATATATGTGGGTGATTATACAATGTTCGGTCCTAATGTGACGGTTGCAACGGCAGGACACCCAATTCTTCCTGAACTGCGTGAGAAGACATATCAGTATAATTCGGCTGTCAAAATAGGAAGAAACTGCTGGATTGGAGCAGGTGTTGTTATTGTTCCGGGAATTACAATCGGAGATAATTCCGTAATAGGTGCAGGAAGCGTGGTAATAAAAGATATACCCGCAAATGTTGTTGCGGTTGGAAATCCATGCAGAGTACTAAGAGAAATAGGCGAACACGACAGAGAATATTATTTTAAGGACAGAAAGATAGATAAGGAAATTTTAATTTAATAAATGACGATTTAAGATTATTTTTGACTGTGATTTATATAGTCAAAAATAATCTTATTTAAGGCGGTTTTGCCGCTTTTTTTGTATCACCTGTAAAATTAAATATATCAGCCTTGACAAGGAATTTATTTAATGATATATTAATAATATTAAATTATGCCGTAAACGGCAAAACTAAAATATGAAAGGCAAAAAATATGTGGCTTGCAGATGAGTGGAAAGATTATAAATTGATGGATGCATCATCGGGTGAAAAACTTGAATATTGGGGGGAGTATCTTTTGCTTCGTCCTGAACCGCAGGCTGTTTGGAATGTAAAACAAAATGAGCAATTGTGGAAAAAAACAGACGCACATTACCATAGAAGCTCATCAGGCGGCGGTTCATGGGAATATAAAGCAAAAAAACTTCCTGAGAAGTGGACTGTGAGTTACAAAAATCTGATTTTCAATATAAAGCCTATGGGATTTAAACATACAGGACTTTTTCCTGAACAAGCCGCAAACTGGGACTGGTTTTCAAAGCTTATAAAGGATTCGGGAAGAAATATAAGAGTGTTAAATCTGTTTGCATATACCGGAGGTGCGACTGTTGCGGCGCTTGCGGCAGGTGCTGAAGTTGTACATGTTGATGCATCAAAAGGTATGGTCACTTGGGCAAAAGAGAATGTAATATCTTCGGGGTTGGGAGAAAAGCCGGTGAGATATATAGTAGATGATGTTAAAAAGTTTGTTGCAAGAGAAGCAAGACGTGGAAGAGAATACGATGCGATTATTATGGATCCGCCTACATATGGAAGAGGACCGTCAGGAGAGTTGTGGAAAATTGAAGATGAACTGTTCGGACTGGTATGTGACTGTATTAAAATTATGTCGGACAAGCCGTTGTTTTTTCTTATTAATTCATATACAACCGGATTGTGTTCTACAATAATATCAAATATATTAAAATTGACAATTGCAAAGAAATATGGTGGAAAGGTCTGTGCGGGGGAGATTGGTTTACCTATACATGATTCTGATATAGTATTGCCTTGCGGATTGTCAGGAAGATGGGTAGCGGATAAATAATTTTATTGATGCGGGAGGAATATTAAATGATCAAATGTGAAAATCTGACTTATGCATATCCTGCATCCGATGAAGAACAAACGGTAAAAGTAAAAAATGTTTTTGAGAATCTTAATCTTGAAATAAAAAAAGGCAGTTTTACTGCGATTTTAGGACATAACGGATGCGGAAAATCCACCCTTGCTAAGCATTTTAATGCAATTCTTCTTCCTACAGGCGGAAAGGTGTATGTAGCAGGAATGGATACAAGCCGATATGAGTATTTATTTGATATCAGAAAAGATGCCGGGATGGTATTTCAGAATCCGGATAATCAGATAGTGACAGCAATAGTGGAGGATGAGGTTGCCTTTGCACCGGAAAATCTTGGTATAGAACCATCGGAAATAAGAAAAAGAGTAGATGAATCCCTGAAAATTGTGGGTATGAGTGATTATGCATCCGCATCCACCGCAGGATTGTCGGGAGGTCAGAAACAGCGTATTGCAATAGCTTCAATTCTTGCAATGGAGCCTGAATGCATAATACTTGATGAACCTACCGCAATGCTTGATCCAAAAGGCAGAAAAGAAGTTATATCTACCATTAAGATGCTTAATAAGAAGAAAAATATTACTGTGATTCTGATCACTCATTATATGGATGAGGCAACACAGGCGGATAGAGTTATCGTAATGCACAAGGGTAACATCATTATGGATGACGTGCCGAAAAAAGTGTTTTCAAGAGTAAGTGAATTAAAAACACTTGGTCTTGATGTACCTCAGGTAACAGAGCTTATATATATGCTTAAAAATATGGGTTATGATCTTCCGGATGATATTATAGATATAGATGAGTGTGCCGATGAACTTATTAAGTTGTTAAAAAGATCATAATGTTTTTATAAATCAGATTCAGGATGTATACTGTAAGCCAAATGTAAAATTATTTGGAAATTTGTATTACACGGAAATGCTTAATTATGTTATATATATTTTGTATTATTCGCAAGTTGATTTTATTGTCATTTTAGTTTGTTTTCGAAAAATATATTCTGACATAATTTATTGTTTGTTTCTTACAGACCTAAATGTTTTTTTGTCATATTCAATTCAAAAAAGGAGCGTGTTACTGCGTGATAAAAACAGAAAATCTTAATTATATATATCAGCCCGGTATGCCGTATGAAAAACACGCACTTTACGATGTAAACATAGAAATACCTGATGGTGATTTTGTTGCTGTTATAGGACATACCGGATCGGGAAAATCAACATTGATACAACATCTTAACGGACTTATTAAACCTACTTCAGGACATATTTTTATAGATGGAACCGATATTACCCAACCTAAAGTTGATATGAAATCAATAAGAAAAAAAGTTGGTTTGGTATTTCAGTATCCCGAACATCAGCTTTTTGAAGAAACAGTATACAAAGATATAGCTTTCGGACCGAAAAATATGGGATTACATCAGGATGAGATAAAAGAAAGAGTTATGGAGGCATCACGTCTGGTAAATATTGATGAAAGTATTCTTGAAAAATCACCTTTTGATTTGTCGGGAGGACAAAAAAGACGTGTTGCAATTGCCGGAGTGCTATCAATGCATCCCAAAATACTGATATTGGATGAACCCACAGCAGGACTTGATCCCAGAGGAAGAGATTCTTTGCTTGAAGTTTTGACATCATTACATGATAAACTGAATATGACAATAATACTTGTTTCTCACAGTATGGAAGATGTGGCAAAAGTAGCTAAAAATATAATAGTTATGAATAAAGGAACGGTGTTCATGCATGGCAGTGTTGCTGAAGTATTTGAAAGAGGCAGAGAACTCATTGAAATTGGATTAAATGTTCCTCAGGTTACCCAGCTGTTTAATAAGTTGAACGAAATGGGTGCCGGATTGCCTGCCGATATATATACTGTAAAGTATGCGGCGAAAATTTTGGATGAAAGAATGAAAGGGATAAACAATGTTTAAGGATATAACAATAGGACAATATATTGACGGTAGCTCCTTTCTGCACAGAATGAATGCAAGCATGAAAATAATCCTTACTTTTGTAATAATAGTTATGCTTTTTGTGATTTCACACATTGTACCGTATGTGTTATTTATTGCATTTTCCGTTTTTCTGGTATTTCTGAGTAAAGTACCCCCGCTGTATATTTTAAAAGGGTTGCGGCCTATGATTTTCATTATAGTTTTTACCGTAATACTTAATTTGTTTCTCACACCGGGAGAAACGTTGTGGCAGCAAAAAATTTTATTCGGATGGACAGTGAAAATAACATATGAAGGCGTAAGAATGAGTATACTTATGTTTTTAAGACTTACCCTGCTTGTTACAGTGACATCTCTTTTAACACTTACGACCTCGCCGATTATGCTTACCGACGGTATCGAAAAAATATTAAAACCTCTTGAGGTAATAAAAGTACCGGCACATGAGATTGCTATGATGATGTCAATAGCCATCAGATTTATACCTACTCTTGCGGAAGAAACGGAAAAAATTATTAAAGCTCAAACAGCAAGGGGCGCTGATTTTGAGAGCGGAAATATTATTATGAGAGCAAAAGCAATGATACCAATACTCGTTCCACTGTTTGTAAGTGCATTCAGACGTGCAGATGAACTTGCAACCGCCATGGATGCAAGATGTTATCATGGCGGAAAAAACAGAACAAGAATGAAGCAAATGAAAATGTGTGCAAATGATTATATTGCGGCAGGAATGACGGTATTGCTATCGGCTGTTTTGTTATTGACTCAATATTTAATATAAAATGATGTGAAAATGAGTTTATTTTTTAAAGTCAGAAATTTATGCCGCTGTGTATCGGTGAAATGGAGTACAATATGAGAAATATAAAATTAACCGTTCAATATGACGGGACAAATTATCATGGCTGGCAGATACAGGAAAATGCTGTAACAGTACAGGAAGTTATTGAAAATTCATTAAAAAAGCTAACCGGTATAAAACCGAGAGTATCGGGATGCGGAAGAACCGATACAGGAGTACATGCACAAAATTATGTATGCAGTTTTAAAAGTGAATCCACAATTCCCTGTGATCGTTTTCCATATGCTTTAAACAGATTTTTACCTGAAGATGTAGTATGCAAAAAGGCAGAGGATATGGACCCGGAGTTTGATGCACATAAAAGTGCAGTAGGAAAAACCTATTCATATCTGATACTTAATTCACAATATTCCGATGTTTTTTATAACAACAGGGCATGGCATTACCGTTATAAGCTTGATTTTGATAAAATGAAAAAGGCATCAGAGTTTTTCTGCGGCACACATGATTTTATAGGATTTGCGGCATCCGGATTTACAGTTAAAACAACCGTAAGAACAATACACCATATAAATATGGAAAAAAAAGATGACCTGATAAAAATAGATATTTGCGGAAACGGATTTTTATACAATATGGTAAGAATCATTACAGGAACTCTGGTATTTGTGGGAAACGGGAAGATTGATGTTAATGATATTCCTGATATTATAGAGTCTAAAGACAGAAAACGAGCAGGTATTACTGCGCCTGCATGCGGATTATATTTGTCGGAGGTTTATTATTGATGAAAAAATTAATTATTACTTTGATTATTATTGTTGCAGTTATCGGACTTGTTGCCGGAGGCGCTGCTATTTATATACATTCCGGTTATCATAACGAATATATTGATAATTATATCAGTAATTTCAAAGACAATATTTTTAATCTAAGATTAAAATATGAATTGAAAAAAGCTGAAAAAGAAGAAAATGAGGCTGCACAAAGCCCTTTGCCTGATGAGGTGCAGGCAGACGATACAGATACACAAAATGAAGAAACAATAACCGGCAGTGTTAAACAAATTAATGAAAATGAACTGCCTCAGGTGTTTCAATTATCATGTGACCCCATTGCATTAAAAGGGGCTGCAAATGCAAAATATGAGAGATACCGTAACGGAATACTATGTGTTGATGAAAGCTCAATAATTTTTTTTAATAATAAAGGAGAAAAAAAATGGTCTGTTGCAATACAGATTTCAAATCCAATATTAAAAGTTGCGGATTCTTATATTTTGCTGATGGAACAAGGCGGGAAAAAAATATGTGTTTTCAATAATGAAAAAATAGTATACGAGGTTCAGACATCGGAAAATATACTGACCGGTAACATTTCAACAAATGGAGAATGTGTTGCGGTAACCGAGAAAAAGTACTATAAGGGTGCGGTAAGTGTATATAATAGATCGGGAGAAGAAATTTATTCAAGAAGTTTCGGCAGCGAAAATGTAATTGCCGCAGCACTTTCAGACTCAAGAAAACTTGCAGTATCATTATTTAATGTGACCAATCAGCCTATTTCAAAAATTACATTTTTAGATGTTTCAAAAACAGAAACAGACGTAGAGCAAACCTATGAAAATACTATAGTTTATGATCTTGATTTTTCCAAGAGTACATTATATGCTTATGCAGATGATAAAATGATAGCGTTTAACGAAAACGGAAGAGAATTATGGGTTAATAATTTTGAAAATAAAACACTGAAAAGATACAGAAAAGATTCCGGAGATGTCAGATTGCTTCTTTTTGATAACAATAACAATGCTGAATTGGCAATTATGAATTCTTCCGGAAAGGAAAGACAAAAAATAAACACGGATATAATTCCTGATTTTTGTGATATATGTGACGGATATATTTTGTTTAACAACGAGAGAAATCTTTTTTTGACAAGAATGAATGGTGAATATCTGGCAAAATATACGCCGTCAAGAGATATTCATATGGTATACTTCATTGATTCGGAAAATATTTTAATTGTATATAACTCAAGTATGGAATTTTTGCATACCGAAAAAAATAAACAATAGAAGGAGAAAATATATGTATTTATGGATATTAATGGATGTAGCAGTATTGGCTGTTTTTATAATATCAATTGTTTTAGCGTCAAAAAAAGGATTGGTAAGGGCGTCTTACGGCATTGTATCCATAATTTTGACTTTGGTTTTAATGCTGGTTTTTCAGGATAATATTACACAGGCAATAAAAGAATCGGCTTTTGGAAAAAATATAGAGTTGAAAATAGAACAGACTCTCATGGAAAATCTGTCCGAAGATGAAGGAAGTGAAGCTGAAGAAAAAGAAAGTAACTCCGGTTTGCCTTCTTTTTTGGACAAATTTATTATAGATAAATCTGAAGTAATTGAAGAAACAAAGAATAATATTGTAACAGAAACAGCACAAAGTATTTCTGCTTCAATAATAAATATTGTTTCTATAATTGTTTTATATTTTCTTATAAGACTTGTTTTATTTTTAATATTAAAGATAACAGATGCTGTCTTTAAACTGCCGGTATTGAAAACCGTTAACAAATTGGGAGGGGTAATACTTGGAGTTATCAATGCACTTTTTATTGTGTATATATTGTGTGCATTGCTTATATGGTTCATTCCGGGAGACAGTACCGGCGAAATTAATGAGACCATTAACCGGACATATGTAACAAAGTATTTTTATAACGATAATTTATTATTAAAGTTTTTTATGAAATAAAATAATGGGGTTATTTGTTATTTAAAAATACGGGAATTGCTATTTTTTAAAAATTGAAAGGATATGTTAAATGTATGCAGGATGGTATATCATTGGAAAGAAAGACGCGGGAAGAATTGAAGCAAATTGCACAAGGGCTTGAAATACCCAAAATTTCAACCCTTAAAAAGGATGAACTGATTGAATTGATCAGAAAACACCGTGAAGAGATAGAGAAAAGGGAAAAAGAGAACAAAACCGAGCAGAAACCGGAAAGAAAACGTCCCGCGGATGTTGTGGAAGTGTGCGGTGTCCTTGATGTTTTGAGTGATGGATTCGGTTTTTTGAGATTTGAAAATTATCAGACAAGTGAAAATGATATTTATGTATCTCCCACACAGATAAGAAGATTTAATCTGAAAACAGGAGATGAGATATTGGGTGACTGTCGCCCTTCACAGGACGAGGATAAATATTCTCCGTTATTGTTTGTGAAAAAGATAAATGATGATTCTATAGATGTTGCACTGAAAAGAACAAATTTTGAGCGACTGACCCCTATTTATCCTAAGGAAAAAATAATATTGAGTACCGGAAAAGATGATAGCATTGCATCAAGAATAATTGATATTATTGCACCTATAGGAAAGGGACAAAGAGGAATGATTGTGGCACCTCCGAAAGCGGGAAAAACAACATTGATCAAACAGATTGCTCAGTCAATTACCAAAAATAATCCTGGCATAAAATTAATTGTTTTGCTTATTGACGAGCGACCTGAAGAGGTAACCGATTTAAAAAGATCAATAAAAGGTGACGTAATATATTCTACATTTGATCAGACACCGGAAAATCACTGCAAGGTGGCGGAAATGGTTCTTGAAAGAGCACAAAGACTGGTTGAACAAAAAAAAGACGTTGTTATATTGCTTGATTCAATAACAAGACTTGCAAGGGCATATAATTTAACCGTAACACCTACCGGAAGGACTCTTTCCGGGGGACTTGATCCTGATGCACTTATAAAACCAAAAAAATTTTTTGGTGCTGCAAGAAATATAGAAGAGGGAGGAAGTCTTACCATACTTGCAACTGCGCTTGTTGAAACAGGAAGCCGTATGGATGAGGTTATATTTGAAGAATTTAAAGGTACAGGAAATATGGAATTAAAACTTGACAGAACTATGCAGGAAAGAAGAATCTTTCCGGCAGTAGATATTTTAAAATCCGGAACAAGAAGGGAAGAAGATTTGCTGAATCCGCAGGAGTGTGAGGCTGCATGGCTTATCAGACGGGAGCTTTCAAGACAAACTCCGTCAGATGCAATGAATTTTATAATACGTTATATCCGCAGTACAGAAAATAATGAAATGTTTGCACAGAGTATTATAAAAGTGTTGAAAAATAAAATGTAAATAATGTATTAAATAACTTTGAATTTTTATAAGAAATTGTTGACCTTTGTATAAATGGACTTTATAATATAGTAAAAAATAAATATCTGTATATTAAAATAATTTTGAACATATATTTTTTCATAATAATAAATATTTAGTAATAAAAGGGGTTTATGCTTTTTGCAGAACCCTTTCATCTATATTATGATTTTTTATTTTGTAATGAATGGTTGATATTATGATTAAAAAACAAGGAAAGAGGGTATGCGTTATTATGGAATACGATAAGATAATTGGCAGAGAAATTGTTATACTCTCCGGGAAAATAAAAAGAAAGCTTATGGAAAATAAAAATATTAATGATAGGCAGTTGTCTCATTCACATTCGAGGATTCTGGGATATATTGTCGAACATGATAAAGAAGATGTTTTTCAACGAGATATTGAAAAACATTTTATGACACGAAGGGCTACAATTTCAAAAATTATCAAGTCGCTGGAAGAAAAAAAATATATATTCCGTGAATCGGTTGTATCAGACGGCAGATTAAAAAAAATAATACCTACCGAAAAGGCATTGAATCTGTATCGATATATTCATGAGGATATAGCAAAAAAAGACCTTAATTTGATAAGCGGAATCAGCGAAGCGGAAATGAAAACATTTATGTCCGTGTTGCATAAAATAAGTAAAAACCTTGATTAATAACAAATATTTAAAGCAGATGGATGATCAAAATAAAATATACAAATATGGAGGAAAAGAAAATGGCTGAACATTACGGGACAATACCTAAGAAGTTTACAAAAGCTTGGTGGGAGTATTTTTGGGATTATTACAAAATACATACAATAGTTATTGCTGTTATAATAATTGCAGCTGCAGTTACAATTTATCAGGTTGTAACGCAGACAAAGTATGATTATCACATAACCTATGCTGCGGGAATGTATATAGACACAGACAAGCTGTCTGATGTTATTAAACCGTATGTTGATGATATAGATAAAAACGGTGAAAAGAATATTGAATATCAGGAAATGATATTTACGGAAAATGATCAGGATGCTGAATTTCTCGCTGCAATGGTTACAAAATTACAGCTGCAATTTGTTTCTGATGAGTGTATGCTGTTTATTTTTGATGAAGATAAAGCAAAATATCTTTTTTATAATGACTCTCTTGAAGGTGCATTTAAGCCGGTTGCTGATTGGGCAGAGACGGATATTAAAGATGAAAGCCGCCTTTATATTTCTGATAATGTGGGATATGCAGTTTCTTTGTCTGACAGTAAACTGCTTAAAGATGCCGGTATTGACGGTACAAATCTGTATGTTGCAGTCAGAAACTATATTACCGATGAGGATGATGTTTTAGAGAATATGAATACTGCGGCAAAGATAGCAAATGAACTTATCAAATAGGTTTTGTAAAATTGTATCTTAATATATGAGTTAAACGGA
>CASFSH010000018.1 GCA_949297205.1 uncultured Bacillota bacterium
ATTAAGAGGAAAAAATTTGCCAACTTTTACTTGACACTAACTTTTTTTCAAAAACACTTGACATATATATTATTTTAGTATATAATTACATTGTTATGCTGATGTAGCTCAGTCGGCAGAGCACTACATTGGTAGTGTAGAGGTCACGAGTTCGACTCTCGTCATCAGCTCCAAAAAAAACATCGGAATTCGTTTCGGTGTTTTTTTTATACCAACTAATTTACTTAACTATATTTACATTTTCCACGAATGATTTTTATAAAAAATCACATACTATCAAAAACGGAGGTGGGAAAATGGATATAGTTAAAATAATTCTGATGAGTTTCTTTTCTATTACGGAACTTTTTATAATAACAAAAATAATAGGAAACAGGCAAATGTCTGAACTAAATATGTTCGATTATATAAACGGAATAACAATAGGGTCAATTGCTGCCGAAATGGCAACTTCTCTTGATGAGGATTTGAAAGCTCCTGTAATAGCCATGATTGTTTATGGCATATCCACCATTTTAATTTCATATATTTCATCAAAATCCATATCGGCAAGACGTATTCTGATAGGAAAATCCATAATTCTTTTTAAAAATAATAAGCTGTATAAAAACAACATGAAAATTGCAAAACTTGACCTCAACGAACTTCTGACACAATGCAGAATAAACGGATATTTTGATATTAATCAAATAGACACAATTATACTTGAATCGAACGGAAAAATTTCAATTTTACCAAAAAGCGAATATCGTCCTCTTACGCCCTTCGACACCGCAACTTATGTACCCACAGAAAGCATACAACCTTCTGTTATTATTGACGGGAAAATTTTATCTAAAAATCTTAAATATACAGGTAAAAATATTGAATGGAAAAAAACAATTATCCAATCAAAACATCTCCGACATATCTGATGTATTTTATGCCTGCGTAAATTTGGAAAATAATTCTCTTACAGCATATAAAAAAATACATGATGAAAATACTAATGACATATTTATATAATTTATTTTTCGCTGTATTTTATTACAGCTATGGTTTCAAGTGCACTTACTATCTGCGTCAGGACTGCGGCAACAAAAATCAATTCATTTTCATCCAATTCTTTTGCTATCATTACAGATAAAGTATTTATAAAGGTAGTTACTTCAAATTCATTCACCCTATATTTCTCTCCCTTATACACTTAATATATTATAAAATATGCATTTTCATTAATTTTGAAACAGAGATTTCGGTAATTCGAAATTTTATATTACAACAAAATCACGGCAATACATTTTTATATTGCCGTGATTTATTATATTTTATTGTTTTGTGAGTTTTAAAAGACTTTATATTCTTAATACCTTTTATCCGTTTAATTTTCTTAAAACATTCAAACAGCTTTTATATCTTTGCATTTGCGGTTTTCAAAGTTACATCATGATATCCGCCCTCAATAATGCTGGTCGAGGAAACAACGGTTATTTTCGCATTTTTCTGTAAATCAGGGATATTTGTAACACCACAATTGCACATTGTCGATTTCACCTTATATAAACTCTTTTCAACATTGTCGTGCAAACTTCCGGCATATACAACGTAAGAGTCAACACCCTCCTCGAAGGATAGCTTTGCTTTACCTCCCAGGTCATATCTTTGCCAGTTTCTTGCTCTGTTAGAACCCTCACCCCAGTATTCTTTTACATAGGTACCGTTAATGTTCAGTTTATTTGTAGGAGATTCGTCGAATCTTGCAAAATATCTTCCAAGCATTATAAAATCAGCACCCATTGCAAGAGCAAGCGTCATATGATAATCATGAACAATACCGCCGTCAGAACAAATAGGAATATAAATACCTGTTTTTTTATAATACTCATCTCTTGCAGCAGCTACCTCTATTACTGCTGTAGCTTGTCCTCTTCCTATACCCTTTTGCTCTCTTGTAATACAAATCGAACCGCCTCCGATACCGATTTTAACAAAGTCCGCACCTGCTTCTGCCAAGAATAAAAATCCGTCACGGTCAACTACGTTTCCGGCTCCAACCTTAACACTGTCGCCGTATTTTTCTCTTATGAACTCAATTGTCTGTTTCTGCCATATGGAATACCCTTCCGAGGAATCTATACATAATACGTCAGCACCCGCTTCAACCAGTGCCGGAACTCTTTTTTCATAGTCCAATGTATTTATACCCGCACCTACCATATAACGTTTTTTCGCATCAAGTATCTCCTGTGGGTTTTCTTTATGAGTTGAATAATCCTTTCTGAATACAAGGTACAACAACTGATGCTTATCATTAATTATAGGCAGAGAGTTTAATTTGTGTTCCCAGATAATATCATTTGCTTCCTTTAATGTTGTATTTTCCGGTGCTGTTATAAGTTTTTCAAAGGGAGTCATAAACTCGGTAACACACAAGTCACTGCTCATTCTGCTTACTCTGAAATCTCTGCTTGTTATAATACCAAGCAACTCACCGTTTGCGGTACCGTCATTTGTAACCGCAATTGTTGAATGACCTGTTTTTTCAATAAGTGCAAGAACATCGGAAAGTGTTGCGGTAGGCGGCAATTGTGAATCACTTACCACAAAACCTGCCTTATAATTTTTAACTCTTGCAACCATTGCAGCTTCATCTTCAACCGACTGAGAACCGTATATAAAGGACAGACCGCCCTCCTTTGCAAGCGCTATTGCAAGAGTATCATTGGAAACCGACTGCATTATTGCAGATACCAAAGGTATATTAAGGTTAATAGAAGATTCTTCACCTTTTTTAAACTTTACAAGAGGAGTTCTCAGCGAAACATTTGCCGGTATACATTCCCTTGATGTATATCCCGGTATCAATAAATATTCACTGAATGTGCGTGATGGTTCATTATAATAAGTTGCCATTGTTTAATCTATCCTTTCCGTATTATTATATTTTATAGTATTCCACTGCAGATGCAAACATATTAATATTATAACATCCCTCTACATTTTTGTAAAGGTTTTTGCCTATTCTTTCCGAATGTCCCATTTTACCTATAATACGTCCGTCGGGAGAGGTTATTCCCTCAATCGCCATAACCGAACCGTTAGGATTATAATGAATATCATTTGTGGCGTTTCCCTGTAAATCAACATACTGAGTTGCAACCTGACCGTTTTTAATCATCTTGTCAAGTACTTCATCATTGCATATAAATCTTCCTTCACCGTGAGATATTGCAACGGTATAAACGTCACCCACATTGGTTTTTGCAAGCCAGGGTGATTTATTTGATGCGATTCTTGTTCTTACCAGTCTTGACTGGTGACGGCCGATTATATTGTATGTCAGTGTAGGCGTATTTTCGTCAGCTTCTATGATTTCGCCGAAAGGTACAAGTCCCAGTTTAACAAGTGCCTGAAAGCCGTTGCAGATACCTGCCATAAGACCGTCCCTGTTCTTTAAAAGCTCATTTACACTATTTGCTATCTGCGGATTTCTGAAAAATGCTGTAATGAATTTTCCCGAACCGTCCGGCTCATCTCCACCGGAAAATCCTCCCGGAATGAATATAATCTGCGACTCATCTATCTTCTTTTTAAATGTGTTTACAGACTCTGCAACTCCTGCCGCTGTCAGGTTGTTAATTACAAATATTTCAGGCTCTGCACCGGCTCTTTTTAATTGTTTTGCAGTATCATATTCGCAATTTGTTCCCGGGAATACAGGTATTAACACCTTCGGTTTTGCAACCTTAATTTTCGGAGCAACCCTGTTTTCTGTCATATATGAAATATTGGACGGTGTTTTTCCTTCCTGTTCAATATTACAATGATAAATTTTTTCGAGCTTATTTTCATATAATTCTTCAATTTCTTCCATTGAAACTTTACCGAACTCAGATACAATTTCATATGTGTCGGTTGTTTTACCGAGAACTTTTCCTATTTCACATTC
>CASFSH010000019.1 GCA_949297205.1 uncultured Bacillota bacterium
ATAGATAATAGGGGCATTTCAGTTTGGACATGTTCCCGCGAACACTCTGAAAATTATCACAAAAACGATGAATATCTGACATCAATCAGGGACAATCGTGCCACGTCGAGTGCGTAGTTTTGATGTCAAGAAAATAAAACAGTGTTAAAAATGTACGTCCCCAACCGTCTCTATTCCAAAACTTCAGATTGCCATCATTGCAGATACTGCAAATGCAATCAGTGCAGCGGTGATTTCCTTTTTCGTCAATTTTGATTTTCTCACAATCTCAATCAATGTTGAGAATACAATCACCCCACCGGTGACCATAGGATACTGTACAGAAGCAGGAAGCTTAAGCAGTGCGATTAAAAGGAGCAAATTTGCAATACTGTTTAAGCACGCACTTCCTGCGGAATATGCAAACGCCTTTTTGCTTACAGTAAAATTTCTTTCTTTGCTCAAGAAGATAAGCAACACACTGAATACTGCCGTTATTATTTTTGAGAGCATCAAAAAATCCGCACTTCCTACACAATATTCCGGATATGATTGGTGAAATTTCGAAATAACTCCGACCATACCGTTAAATATAAACACAGCCATATAATATATAAAGGCTTTTTTGGATTCCTTGCTTCTTCCTGCATTCATCGCAACAGCTGCCGATATTAAAATACAGCATACAACTCGTATTGCCTTAAACTCTTCTCCGCACATAATCCCGTATATAAAAGGCAAAATCATTCCGCCTATCATTGAGAAAACAGAGTAGACCGAAAGATTTGCGATTTTTAATGCTTTAACGGTAAAGTAGTTCAAGGCTATACATACCATTGAGTATATTACAGCAACGGTCAGCGAAAACAGTGAAAATCCACACTCAAATTTATTTATTACAAATAAAGCAGCAAATCCAACTATGGAGCTATACAGAGAAAATTTAAGAGAAGAATTCCAGCCGCTTCCGCTTTCCCTTTGATAGCCGTCATTTAACATAAACTGCAAGGCGAAAATTAACGCAGATAATGCTATCATCAGATAGTATACAATCATTTTTTACTACCCTGTGCAAATGCCATCGCTCTGTAATTTCCATCCTCCCGATGACATTCTTCCTCCCACAGCTTTTTCATATGCTCATAAACGCTGTCATCAATTTCCGGAGTTCCTTTTGAAAAGGTTGGAAGAAGCATATCACCTGCCGCTTTAGGGTCTGTACATGCTGTGTCATTCCGCCATCTGTTCCGCTCGTTTTTGTCACGCAAATCCGGAATTTCCATAGGTGTATTTCCCTTGAGAATTGAACGGTATGCAAATATCCCCGGCAAAAACATATCAAGAGCTTCATATACGTCTATTGTATCCGCCTCGGTATTGCCTTTAATCTTTTCAATAAAATTATACATAGAATAAAAATCCGACCCGCCGTGTCCAAAGCCTTCAACCTTGTCCTCCATGCCGTGTTTAGGCTCGTAGCTTTCTGCTTTTGCAGTATCATAGCCGCCGGAATACTCGTCGGAATCTACAAATATTTTGTAAATATGCCCGTCATTGGTAGCCTCTCTGCCGCATTCCATCCTGCCCTTTGAGCCATATGCCGAGTACCAAATAGAATTTATATATAATCCTCCATGTATGCTTTTAATAATACCTCCGTTTTCAAGCGTCACCATCTCTATGCCAAACTGTCCGGATTTTGAACCCGTTCTTAAATTTCTTTCTGTTTTTATTCCCTCAAAGCCTACAACAGAAACAGGACGCAGACCTGTCATATGAATAATCGGCCCCAAAGAATGAGTACAGTAAAAGGTTGAACTCATATTATTTCTCCAGTGATCCTTTTCCCCGTAAGTAATGCTTTGCCAAATCGGCTCGCAATTGTGAATATATTCACACTCACCGTATTCAAACTCCCCTATTTTTCCCTGTTTATATAGCTTTTTCATCTCATACGGTGCAGGCATATAGCAGTAGTTTTCTCCATAAGCATAAATGAGTCCTGTTTCTTCAACCGCTTCCACAAGTTCAACCGCCTCCTTCATATTCTGGCATGGCAAAACCTCTGAAAAAACATGAAATCCCTGTTTTAACGCTCTGACGGCAAACGGAGCATGCTCATTCGCATAATTTGCAAGGACAACCGCATCCATATCATGCTTTATAAAATCTTCAAAATTATCATAATATGTAATATTGTCATCCTTTAAATTCTCACGCTGATAATTAAGCACCTCCTCGGATTTATCGCATATTGCCACAACCTCCGCATTATCCGCGCGTTCACAGTAATTTATCATACTTGAACCGCGATAGCCTCCCAAAACTCCTATTTTTATTTTCATTTATGCATACTCCTTTCAAATGTATAATTTACCAATATTTATCTGTTTTTTTATAAAAAATTATCTTTTTCTGCTTCTGATAATTCTGGCAGGATTTCCAACAGCCACACTATACGGAGGCACAGTTTTAACCACCACTGAGCCCGAGCCTATTATAGATCCTTCTCCAATATCTGCACTGTACAGCACACAAGCATTCATACCCAAATAACAGTCTCGACCAATAGACACCTTTCTTGTGTGACCACCTTGCTTAATTATTTCGCTGTCGGCATCTTCAAATATGTGTGAATAAGGTGTTATGGTAATGTTTTGAGCCAAAAGACTATACTCTCCTATTTCAAGTCCCACATGTCCAAAAAGCGTGGTACCCGTACCGATATAAACATTATCTTTAATAGTTATATAGCCGAGATCATCCCGCTCGGTATCAAGATATACTCTGTCATTAAGCCTAACATTATTTCCTATGCTTATACCACCTTCTCCTCTTGCAATCAATGTTACACCATCATCTATTATAACATTATTTCCAAGCGAAATATATTGAGGATTAACAATCTTAACTCCGACACCTATTTTAACATTATCGCCAACAGACTTAAACTGCCTTGAATAATATTCTATGCGAAGCTTTTCTGCTTCCTCAGAACAAGTATTCATTATTACAGCTTTGTAAAACTCTTCTTTATTATTCATTTGTTCAAATGCATTAGTAAAAAAATTATCCATTTTACCTCCTATAAACAATAATATTTTTATTTCACTTATTTTGACAAGAGTATATCACTCTCGCCGGCATGTGTCAATGGAAAAAATCCATGTAAATAAGTAAAATCGTCACATTTAATTGAATTTTTTAAATTTTGTGATATAATTAAATAGATAGGAGCTGAAAATTATGATTGAAAACATATGCTGTTTTATCCCATACCACAAGGACTATCAGTCTATACATACAATAAATTTAGTGCTTGAAACAAAACCTCAGATATATAATTCTTTTAAGGCTGAGGCTGTCTATAAGGTTCACTATGTCTGCGGCGGAAGCGCCTTTCTGCATACGCTCGGAACGGTTCACCCTTTATCGGCAGGAGATGTCTTTTTCACCTTTCCCGGCACTCCCTTTTATATAGAATCAAAAACTGATTTTTCATATATGTATATAAGCTTTTTAGGCGCAAGAGCAAATATGATTATGGAAAAGCTGAAAATCTCAAACAGCAATTGTTATTTTCCCGAGTGCAGTGAGATTTTTGAGTTTTGGAAAAACGCTTTTAATACAAATAAGGAGCTCACCGATTTAATATCGGAAAGTGTTCTGCTGTACACCTTTTCATATATAGGAAACAGAGTACTGACCTTTGATGAAAATATGCATAAAACCGAAAAAACCTTTTTAATTATAAAAAAATATATAGACGATAATTTCACAAGCTGTGATTTATCGCTGAACTGCATAAGCAAAGAGCTTTTGTATAATCCAAAATATATATCGGGACTTTTTAAAAAGAAAATGAATATCGGTCTGGTTGAATATATTAACACTATACGCATTCAATATGCCTGCACCCTGATAAACCAAGGATTTACAAGCGTAAAGGAGATAGCGGCACTGTCCGGATACAGAGATGCGCTTTATTTTTCAAAAGTATTCAAAAATAAAATGGGAGTATCCCCAAAACAATATGTTTCCTCATTACATTGAATAATTCGGTTGTGCTTATCGTCCATGTGGAGTGTGTCGTTTTAATGTCACGAGTAGATAAGTAAGCGTGAAAAAAAGCCTTATTTTAAGCCTTTTTCGGCGGCACCGGCTTATGACATCTATAACGAACACTACTTAAAATTGCTCTATGGAAACAGGTCGAGATGAATAATCTGTGAAAGGTTGTAACCTCGGATTAGATAACGCAAATTGAGTGTGTGGATTAGATGTCAGGATTTTGAAGTGATTTTTAAAAGAGGAAAAAAGTTGACAACAAATCCGGCAACTCGATAGTAAAGGCATTTTCGGGAAATAGAATAGATGTTAGGGGTAGAAAGCGAGTATATAGTAGGAATAGGACTTTTCCCTAAACCTACAGATGTAACAACATTAATACCATTTTTAGAAAGAGTTAAGAAATGCTGTGGTAAAACAATTCCTAATATAATAGCTGATGCAGGCTATGAGAGCGAAGAAAACTATGTTTATCTCGAAGAAAACAATCAAACACCATATATCAAGCCGCAGAACTATGAATTAAGTAAAACAAGGAAATATCGTA
>CASFSH010000020.1 GCA_949297205.1 uncultured Bacillota bacterium
TAAATAAATAGCGAAAAATATGATGAAAAGAGTTGCAAAAGTATGTTTGATAAAGACCAACCAACACTCAAAAGAACATATTCCAGAAGAAAAAATGATATTAAAGCGTTATCCAAGAGAATGAACTCGCGATTGAAATTCTATAATCTTTTTTGGTTAATTCAAAAAAAATATTGACATTTCGTTTTCTTTATGTTAGAATATATGTGTTTTATAGATATGCGGATGTGGCGGAATTGGCAGACGCGCTAGACTTAGGATCTAGTGTCTATGATGTGCAGGTTCAAGTCCTGTCATCCGCACCAAATAAGACTGATTATTTTGATAGAATAGTCGGTCTTTTCTTTTTATTAAAAACTGTCTAAAACCCGCGTAAGCGTCAAATAATACACACATTTACACCATCGAACCAACATGATACAATAGGTTCAGGAGGCGATGCAAATGAAACATTCACCGAAAGAGTGGAAAGAAATCATCAAAGAATTTAAAGAAAGCGGTCTCAGTCAGAGAAAATGGTGTGCAATTCATGACGAGGACAGGAACAGACTCCAATATTGGATACTACGGTTTCAATATTTGGAGTTGGGTTCGGAGATTATGTTTGCAGAAATTAATGTCGGAGGTGACGGAAATGATACTGACACTCCCGAATAAGATATATATTTCATCTGCGAATGTAGATATGAGAAAATCAATTGACGGACTTGTTTCTATAGTAGAAGATTCATTTAACTGTTCCTCAACGGATGATGCACTTTTTGTTTTCCATAATAGGTACTGCGATAAAATAAAAATGCTGTATTGGAATACAGAAGGCTTCTGTCTTTTGTATAAGCGTATTGAAAAAGGTAGATTCAGATTCCCTACCAAAATAGATTCACCGGTCTATACAATAACAGAGGAAGAGCTTTTATGGCTGCTTCACGGGCTTAAAATTGAAGATATACGTCATTACAAAAAAGTTGTTTCCGAACAATAAATTTAATGTAAAGAAAGTCTTAACAATGGGCTTTCTTTCTTGTTTTTTACGGGAAAATATGGTATAATTAAAGTCAGAAAAAGTGATTAAAGGAGCAGATTTTAATATGAATAATCAAAGAACAATAATTGAACTTGAAGCACAGATATCTGCTCTTAAGAAGCAATTAAAAAACATTGCACAGGAAAGTAAAAAGAAGGAAGAAAAGCTGACTTCTCAAATAAATGAATTAAAAGAAGAAAATAACAATCTGATGAATTTACTTAAGCTGAGTAAAAAGAAAATGTACGGAGCGTCTGCCGAAAAGGTTGCACAGGCTTATGGGCAAATATCCCTGTTTAATGAAGCTGAGCAGGAAAGAACTGTTTTAACACCTGAACCCAAAATAGAAGAAGTAGTAATTCCGGAGCACACAAGAAAGAAAAAGCGCAGCTATGATGAAATATATAAGGATTTGCCGGTTGAGGAAGTAGTATATGATATACCGGAAGAAGCTAAAAATTGCAGCAAGTGCGGAGAACCTCTTACATTCCTCAAATATGAAACAAGACGTGAAATTAAGATGATACCTGCACAGGTAAAGGTTGTAGAGCACAAGAAGGCAGTATATGTATGCAAAAACTGTGATAAAACAGGAACGGAAGGAACATTTGTTGCTGCTGAAGCACCAAAGCCGTTAATAGAAAAAAGCCTTGTATCCGCAAGTATGCTTTCGGAAATAATAAATCAGAAATACTGCATGGGAGTGCCTTTGTACCGTCTTGAGTCATATTTTAAAAATATGCAGATAAATCTTACAAGACAGACTATGGCCAATTGGATCATATCGGCATCAAATATTACGAAGCCCATTTATGACGAGATGAAAAAAGAGCTTGTAAGCGCAAGAATAATTCATGCTGATGAAACAGAGCTTGAAGTATTAGCAGAGCCTGAAAGAAGACCACAGACAAAATCATATATGTGGGTATATACAACGGGAAAGTCCGAGGATAAGAATATCATATTGTATGATTACAAGGAGGGCAGAAGCGGGAAATATGCCGCAGAATTTTTAAAAGGCTTTACCGGATATGTCCACTGTGATGGATGGAACGGATATGATAAGGTTGAAAATATAAAACGAGTTGGCTGTTGGGCACACGCACGAAGATATTTTAAGGAAGCGATAAATGTGCAGGCAAACATCAAGGATTATTCAACCGTTGCGGGGCAGGGATTTTTATGGATAGAAAAAATATTTTCTTCTGAGGATAAAATAACGGATGCCGAAGAAATAAAGAAGATACGAGAAACAAAAGGAAAGGAAGCTGTAGACGGTTTCTTTAAATTTTGCGAAACAGCGGAAGCTTTACCGAAAAGTCTGACAGGTAAAGCTGTTTCGTATGCAATTAATCAAAAAAATAATTTAATGAGATATCTTGAAAATGAAAACCTTGAAATGACAAATAACAGAGCAGAAAGAGCCGTTAAACCGTTTGTAATCGGTCGAAAAAACTGGTTATTCTGCAACTCTCCCGGAGGAGCAACAGCTTCGGCAAGATTGTATTCGATAATTGAAACAGCAAAAGCAAATAATTTAAAAATTTATGATTATCTGGTATGGCTGTTTGAAAATATACATATTCTGCCCAAAACAGAATTGCTGCCATGGAGCAGTAAGATTCCGCCGAATATACGCAAGGGTTAGGGGATGCCGAATGGCATCCTTTTTTGGTTCGAACATTTACAGTGTGTATCATTTGACGCTTACCGCTTTACTGGCTGCCGCTCCTTTTCCGCAAAGTCTGCCGCCTTTGCGGGAATCCTAAAAAGCACGATAAGGGTATCTATATCGTTCACTTTAAGCACGTCGGAGCGAAGGAAAACTTCGCTTCTTTTTTATTAGAAAAATATCTTTTTCTGTTTTTAATTAAGGTAAAATTTTAAAAGAACAGTGCAAATGACTATAGTATTTTATTATTATTTATGTTATAATTACTTGGGAATTGTTATAAACCGTAGTATTTTAATTAATTTAATGGAAAGGAAATTATAATATGAATTATTTACAGAAAACAATTTACCATTATCGTCCACAGAAGGGATGGATAAATGATCCAAACGGATTAGTTTATTTTAAAGGTTACTATCATATTTTTTATCAATTTTGTCCTGATTTTGAAATACCGTGGAAACAGCCCATGCATTGGGGACATGCAAGAACAAAGGATTTTCTGAATTGGGAAGAACTGCCGGTTGCATTATATCCTGACAAGACTTATGATAATAACGGCTGCTGGTCGGGAACGGCAATAGTAAAAGAAGATAAATTATATTTATTTTATGCATCCATTTATAGTCCGGAAGGAATGAATGAGTTTAATCAGACTGTAAGCGTTGCATATTCTGATGATGGAATACATTTTGAAAAATATGAAAAAAATCCTGTCATTGATCACTATCCTTCGGAGGGAAGCGCAGATTTCAGAGATCCTGCGGTTTGTTGTGTTGACGGAATATATTATTGCGTTATGGCATCGGGCAATCCACAGGACAAAGCTGCACGTTTGTTGCTATATAAGAGTAAGAATTTGTTGGAGTGGGAATATTTTGGAATATTAAGTGAATGGAAAAACGGTAAATATACGGAATGTCCTTCTCTTGTTCAGGCAGATGATGATAGATTTTTGCTTACTGTTTCGGTGTGCCCTTTAAATAAAGAACATTACTTTTCTGTTATGTACGGAAAATTATCAAATGGCAGATTTAAAACGGAATATATATCTGAACTGGATAAAGGTCCCGATCAATATGCAGGGCAGGTATTCAGGGATTATAAAGGCAGAAATATTTTAATTACATGGATCCCGGGATGGAAATACGAAGGATATGCTAAAAAAGATATAGGATGTATGTCTGTGCCTCGTCAACTTACATTAAAAGACGGAAAAATTTACGGATATCCTGTTGAAGAATTACAGCATTTATTGAAAGATAATGATCCATGCGTTAAACGAACCGATACAGGTTTTGTAATAGAACGTACCAACCGTGAACCTGTAATATATAAGGGGGAAATAAATGATTTGAAAATTATTAGAGATGCTTATATTGTTGAGGTTTTTGTCAATAAAGGTGAAGAAATATATACGGTATTGCTATAATTAATATTTATTCGGTCACTTTTTGAAATTAAAAATAATAGCATAGAGATTTTGTTGTTTAAAAAATAAGCAGTCATATTATAATAATTTTATGCAATTAAATTATGCAAATTGTTATTTTTTTGTCAAAGTTATATGAAAAAATTTTTCTTTATTGTTTAATTAAAATACTTGCGTTATAATATAGTTAATGAATTTATTAATTCACATAATACATAAGCAGAGGAGGATAATTATGATTAAAAGAAAAAGATTAATTATGGTGTTAATTATATGCATGATGGCTGCTTTTATACCGCAGGTAGTAGGCGCTCATATGGAAACAGCCGGTGATATTACAAAAACAGGAGTAGACTTTCTTACAAATCCACCCCAAGAAGAGATTTCATACACGGCAGGAAATGGGACAGTAACTTATACACCGGGAAATAATGGGAATAATGCAAAAATTACGTTAAATAATGCGACGATAAACGGAAGTATGCGTATCATATATCAATCGCCAAACTCGGCGTCTGCTGCATTGTTTGCCACAGGGAATATTGATTTAGTACTTATTGGACAAAATAATATTACGGTGACTAAAAATGGATGTCAGGGATTGTTTTTTTATCACAGTAATGTGACGGTAAAAGGGACGGGAAGCTTGACTATCGATACTACTGCCATTGATACATATGGACTATCCCCATTCAGTATCTTGGGCAGTAATTATGATACACCAGAAGAAACCGGTAATTTTACACTTGAAAGCGGAAGTTTGACTATTAAAGTAAAACAGCGTGAGTTTGCAAGATGTTTATCTGCGCCTAAAGATATTATTATTAAAGGCGGAACTTTAGAAATTGAAGGAAGCAATTATTCAATAGAATCAGTAAGTGGTGATATTGTTATCTCGGGAGGAACGGTTATTTGCCGGGATTTTGCAGCTAAAGGAATATCAAGTTATAATGGCGATATTATTATTTCCGGTAACGATACATCGGTAACTCTGACTTCTTTGGATAAAGATAAATATTCTATGGGAATATACACAGAGAGAGAATTAAAGGATGATATGACAGGCGGTTGTGTTTTTATTGAGGGAGGAAACATAAATGTATCAGCCGGTCAATGTGGTATTTATACTCATTTGGGAGGAACAATAAGCATATCTGGAGGTACGGTTACAGCGGAAGCAGACAATCAGACAGGTGATGGTATTGCCGTAGGAATATACAGTAAAGGAAAGATTGACATAACCGGAGGTAGGGTAAATGCAATAGGAAAGGGTGCTGAAAATGTACAAAGATACGGTATTTACAGTGATGAATCTATTTCAGTGAGCGGCGGGGATGCTACATTCATAGGAATAGACGGAGCAATAACAAGTATACCTGACGTCAGCGGATGTGAAAATGCTGTAATAACAGCGGCGACAGATTTTGAGGGAAATAATATACAAGAGTACAACGAAAATAATATTGAAGATTATAAATATCTGAATATTAAAAATAATGAGTATTCTATTGATTTTGTTGATGGAATAACAGTAATAAATGCAGTTGAAGATATAAATGCTGTTGTGATATTTGCATCTTATGACAGTGC